>CASFLC010000089.1 GCA_949295475.1 uncultured Pseudomonadota bacterium | reverse complement strand
TGTTTGCCACGCATTATCATGAGCTGACGGCGTTGACTTCGCGTTTGCCGAATATGACTTTGCATTGTATGAAAATCAAAGAGTTTAACGATGATGTTATCTTCTTGCATGAAGTGATTGACGGTGCCGCCGACCGTTCCTACGGCATTCATGTTGCCAAGTTGGCCGGTTTGCCGAAAAGCGTTGTCAAACGGGCAGAACAGGTTCTGACGTCTTTGGAGCAGGACGGCAAGAGCCGTTCGGTTGCAAAACTGGCCGATGATTTGCCTTTGTTTGCCGCCATAAGGGAAAAAGAGGCGGAAAAATCCGTGGCGCATTCTCCGGCTTTGGAGGCTTTGGAAAAACTTAATCCTGACGAGCTGACGCCGCGCGACGCTCTGGAAAAACTTTATGAATTGAAAGCGCTGCTTTAGAAAAAAAGCATTTCCTGAAAGTGGAAATGCCTTTTTTAGGGATAAAACGATTATTTGCTCTTAGAGAGTTTTTCATAAAGTTTCTTGTCTCTCATAACTTTAAGAACTTTTCCGGCATTTTCTTTGCTGAGCTTTTGACCGCTTTTGCCGTCGTCTTCCAGAGCCGGTTTGGTATAAACGCCGCGATCGTTCATTTCTTCTTTGACGGCGTCTTTCAGGCGCTTTTTCATTTCTTCGGCTTTTTCTTTATAGACTTCGCGGACGGCCTTTTTTTGATTTTCAAAAATAGACTCACCGGTAAACTCTTGTCCTTTGAAAGCAAAAGAAAGGTTTTCTCTGGCTTTTTGTTTCAGTTCTTTGGTGCGGCTGTCCAGATTCCCGGTCAGCAGAGCCAGCTTTTCGTCCGGCTTGCTTTTCTCGTAATCTCCGATTGATTTTTGCAGAAAAGACAAAGAAAACGAAGATGTCGCATTATATTCCGCATCAGCCTTTTGCTGCCTTTTATCTGTTTCGGCATATAGGGTGTTGAGAGTTCTGAAACTTTCCTGAGAAACCAGCGCCGGTTCAATTTTATCAAAAATATCTTTGTGTTTTGCCAGATTGGGCAGCAAAGCATTGAGATTTTGCACCAGTTTTTCGGTTTTTTGCTGACGTTCTTTTTCTTTTTTGCCGCTGAAAAGCGAAGATAAACCGCTTTGTTTTGTATATTCAACCGCTTGAGGGGATTTTCCGGCTATGGCGTTGCGGACAATCTTTTCAAGTGAGGCGTCGGAAAGCTGAGTTTCTTTATCCGTCCGAAGATCGGCAATTTCCCGGGACAAACTGATAAGGCGGTTTAAGTCTGATTGGGTTTCGGCATATTCCCGGATTTCAGCGTCAACTTTATTTTTTTGTTTCTGTTTTTGCAAAATAAGCGCGGCTTTTTCCTTGTTTTGCTGATACAGAACGGTTTGCCGCTCAACAAAAGGCGCCAGCTCGTGAATAAATTTTTTCATTTCGGGAGAGATGGTTTTCATTTTTAGCGCCGTATCCAACAAAAAGTCGATATCCCTGTCGGCAATATAAGCATGCTCTTCTTTTTTGACGGAGGAAATATATCGCGTCATCAGTTTCAGCCGTTGAATTTCCGAAAGGTTGAAATCTGACTGCGACAACAGGGACAACTGCGTTTCCGGAGAAAAATTTTTATAACCGGCCAGTTCTTGCGGACGATGACGGATAAGCAGCCGCATTTCATCCGGAGACAGTGTCGAGCGCTTGTATTTATCAAAATCGTCCAAAAGACGCTGAGCCCTGACTTCTTCCACGGCATTCCGATATGCCTGTGCATTTAAGGAATTTTGAGGAAAATTCAGCGTTTCGGGAAGTTTCATTTTATATAAACAGGTGTAAAAGAATTTTTGCGCCCCTTCGCCGGACGGGAGCATTTCGGCCCACTCTGCAGGAATAAGTCTTTCCGCGCGGCTGAAATGAAAGTTATGTTTAAAATTCCAACTTTCCGAAATTTTTTCGGCCAGTTCGGTCAGTTTTGCCATGCGGTCGGAACGGGAAAAAGAACCGTAGTCACGGTCATCGGCAGTTTTAAGAAGATTGAAAAAAGTCGGCAGCATAAGACCGTTTTCTCCGTTAGTCTGCGCATAAACATTAAGTGCTTCGGCTTTGACCTCCCAGGGAAGGGAAAGCGGACGGTTCGCTGTGTCGGCTTTAGAGGCGGAGGAAAGCAGATGTTTGCTCAGTTGGGAGACCTGATTATAATTGAGATTATAATCGGAAGAGTCCTTTTCCGGAAGCTTAAGATGCGCATCCGGCAGCTGCCTTGTCCAATAAGGATCTTTTTCCAGACCGATATCCAGCAGGGTCATTTTTGCCGTGTCGTCAAGACTGTTCAGCCAAGAACTGTTGTGGGAAGCGAAGCTTTGGACGGCATTGAGAACAATCCCGCGGCGGACTTCCTGATTTTTCAAAGCGCTGCTATTGACGTCGTAAGGCATCCCCAGCGCGGTAATCAGACGACTGCTTAACGCGGCATCGCCTTTGGCAAAAGTTGTTTCAAGTGTCTTTTGCATAATATACTGAAGGGCTTCCGATTGGTACCGATCATTATAAGAGGTATCGGTAAGGTCTAAATCGCGGATGTCACGGGAATCGACATCTTTTCCGATAGGCAGAAAAGTCATGTCATAACGAGTTTTTTGATAAGCCGAGAGAGCCTGCTGCAAATAAGCGTTTCGTTCGCCGAAGTCTTTTCCCGATAATTCTGTTAATTCTTTTCCCTGATATGAATATTCAGTCATCGACAAATCCTAAAATGGTTAAAAAGTTGAACATGCATTCATTATATATCACTCGACATCAGAAATCAATTGCCTTTTTGCGAAAATTTAGACAAATAAGGGAGTGCGGCTCATAGACAAAATAAAATTAAGCAAAAACATCAGGTTAATAAATGGTAATATAATACCGCATAATAACATATTGAAAAAAATAATAATTTTTATGTTGACATTAGAATTTAATCCTGTATAGTCACAACCGAAATTTATAACCTTCTTTAATAAAGAGAGAAAATATGAACACTTACGCAACAAAACCCTCTGATATTGAGAGAAAATGGTATGTCGTTGACGCCAGCGGTGTCGTATTAGGTCGTCTTTCTGCTGAAATTGCCAAGATTCTGCGCGGCAAACACAAGCCGAATTTTGTTCCCAATATTGACTGCGGAGATTACGTCATCGTCATCAACGCCGAAAAAGTCAAACTGACCGGTAAAAAACTGACGGATAAAAAATATTTCAAACACACCGGTTGGATCGGCGGTATCAAAGAAACCACCCCGGCCAAAATTCTTGCCGGCAAGTTTCCGGAACGCGTGATTATCAAAGCCGTAGAGCGCATGATCAGCCGTAATCCGATGGGACGTCGTCAGATGACCAAATTAAAAGTTTATGCTGGTGAAAATCATCCTCACGCAGCTCAGAATCCCGAAGTTCTGGATATTGCTTCCAAGAATGACAAGAATAAAAGGAGCGCATAATAATGGCTGAAAAAATCGAATCTTTAAAAGATATTAAAAGCGCATCTGCTGCTAAAGCAGCCGCTTCTGAAACAGAAGCTGTTGTTCGCAAGGCAAAACGCGACAAATTTGGTCGTTCTTATGCCACCGGCAAAAGAAAAGACGCCGTTGCCCGTGTATGGATTAAACCCGGCAAAGGCAATATCACCATCAATGACAAGTCCATTGATCAGTATTTTGCCCGTCCGGTTTTGAAAATGATTATCAACCAACCGTTTCAGGTTACCAATCGTGAAAACGAATTTGACGTAATCTGCACCGTCAAGGGTGGTGGTTTGTCTGGTCAGGCCGGCGCTATTACGCACGGTATTTCCAAGGCTTTGAACGAATATGAACCTGAATTGCGTTCAGTTCTGAAAAAAGCCGGTTTCCTGACGCGTGATGACCGTACGGTTGAACGTAAGAAATACGGCAAAGCCAAAGCCCGTCGTTCTTACCAGTTCTCCAAACGTTAATTGGTATCAAGAAAATATCAAATATTTTCAATGGGTTGCAAGAAATTGCAGCCCATTTTTGTAACAAGAAAAGCCATTGTGATAAATTATCACAATGACTTTTTAATTACTGACTGGAATATAATACTTATCTTGTCAATTGTGTCGGATTTATTCTTAAAGGAGTTCCTTGTTTATCACATTGAGCATAAGTTTCATTAAACTCTTTACGTTGAATTCCATATATATCGCCGCTGTCTCTTCCGCTAATATTCAATACTCCTCCTGCTTTGATATCCATTTCTTCTCCCCAAGGGGCCGTAAATTGAACATCTTCTTTCAAGAACAAAAACTCTTGTGCACCGCCTTTGGGGCGATATTGTTTAGGATTGGCGGGGTCAACTTCATATTTTTTAGCAAAAGTTTTTGCATCAATAATATATTGTTCACCACTTGGATTAGTAGCAACCATATCACCCTGTTCTTTTACAACGTTTCTCGTTTCTTCGAGACCATTTTTCATCTTTGTAACAATCTCCTCACCAACAATTCCTTCTCTTGCTGTAATGCGAGCTGTTTTAGCATACAATTGAGGTTTCTGACCAGCCTCTAATTTTTCTTGAACATAAGATTTGATATCTGCTACTTTTACCATGATGTTTCTCCTAAAATATTGCGTTAAACCGGACAGTTAAATTCAATATCTACATTTATTATATCATATTTTTGTCCAAAATTCAATAGCAAAATAAAGACAAGGATTTCCTAATGTTCAGTTAGTATATCTCACAACTCCTTAAAATATTGTGAAAATCTGTCCCTTTTTTTTCAATGATATAAATGTCGATTAAACTCGTCTTTTTAATAGATATTAAAAGGAGAGGTTATGATTTATGCATATATTAGAGTTTCAACGGACAAACAACATCAAGAAAACCAGAAATATGAGATAGAGCAATTCGCAAATGCTAATAATTTACATATAGACAAATGGGTTGAAGAAACAATTTCATCAAAAAAGCCGTTGGAAGAACGAAAATTAGGTAAATTGATTAAGAAACTAAAAGCTGATGATATACTAATTACAAGTGAAATAAGTCGTATCGGTCGTAATCTGTTACAAATAATGTCTGTATTACATCATTGTATGAATATTGGCTGTCAGGTATGGACTATAAAAGATAATTACCGATTGGGCAGTGACATACAATCAAAAGTATTAGCATTTGCTTTTGGTTTGTCCGCAGAAATAGAACGCAACTTAATTTCTCAACGCACAAAACAATGTTTAGCAAGGTTAAGAGCAGAGAATAAACATATTGGAAGACCAAAAGGTAGAAAAAATACAATTACAAAACTAACTGGTAAAGAAGAATTGATAGAAAATTTATTAGCGAAAAATATCAAAAAAACAAAAATAGCAGAAATGTTAAAAGTTAATTATACAACACTTTATAAGCATTTAAAATTGAAGAAGCAAAGTGTATAGACACAAATTGTATTTGATTCCTACAACAAAATAATTTAACATCAAATCCCTGATAAAAGTTATTATGTCTAATTAAAAATATGTATTATGAAATTTAAATGTTTTTATGAGGCGATTGTTGAACCTTCTGCCGGTTCTGACGTAGCTGACGTCTTGAAAGAAATGAAAGCTTTAAGTGGAATTATCGGAATGCCGGTACTTGCTGAATTTAACGGAAAAAAGTTTCGGATTACATCTGAAACTGATGTTGATGACATCTTTAAATGTTTTTGGATGGGTATCGACACGGATAGTGTAAATTAAATAACCTTTAAAACTTTATATTATGGAACACTATTTTCAAGTTTTATTGAGGCTTATTCCTCATTTGGGTGGAAAGAAAACCTATGTATAATAGGAATGGGCGTCTTGTTTGCCGCATCTGGAATGCCGGTTCACATTGCCGTAAAAGAATTAAAAGAGGGCAGTCCTCTAATTCTTTCATTTTTTTTCTTGATATTAGCATTGATTATGTTTGCGCTGGGTTGTTGGGTAGCTTCTCCGCTGTGGAGCTATACGGCAATAGAAATGCGAATAACGACAATTCTTTGGGGCTTTATTTGGTTCTTAATAGGTTTGTTTGAGCCTTTTCCCCAAAATGATTAATCGTTATGGTTTGTCAAAAACCCTCACAATTTTAGAATTGTGAGGGTTTTAAGTTGTCTGAAAATATATTTGCGCCTCAATATTTGCCGGAGCTTCCGAATTTTTGAAACCATTGGCGCATTACCGCAACGGCGTCTTCCCGGCATTCGGGAAGCGGCGTGGCATAGACTCCGGGTTTCAGAAGCTGATAAAGATCGTCGTCTTTAAAACCGATGTCGGCGGCATCTTTGCGCGTGGCGGCAAAATAAATTTTTTCAATATTGGCCCACTTGCAGGTCATCAAACACATCGGACAGGGTTCGCAGCTGGTATAGAGCACACAACCGGACAAATCCCAGGTCCCGAGTTTTTGGCAGGCTTCGCGAATGGCCTGAACTTCGCCGTGAGCGGACGGATCATGATTTGCCAGCACGTGGTTATAGCCTCCGGCCACAAGGTTTCCGTTTTTATAAATCACCGAACCGAAAGGCCCGCCGACCGGAACAGAATCGTCTCTCAACGAGGCGGCGGAAAGTTCAATGGCTTGTTTCATGGCTCTGATATTCGGATTGTCTTGCTGCATTTCTTTTCTCTGAATTTTATTTTAACAACTCAAACTATAGTAATTTTAGCGCCGTTGTAAACAAAAAACTCTTGAACCGAAAAAGTTTTGCGCTTACAATCACCTCAATAAATAATTATTAACGCAAAAAATTCTAATTTTATGGATTGGATTATTATCTGTCTGCTAATCTTTTTTGCCGTCAGATGGTTTAACATGCTGATGTCTTTGCAAAACGGAGAAAATCAAAATTCCGCAGAGCCTCTTAACTTAGCCGGCCGCCAGTTCTCACCTTGGGTTGATGAACAAAAATTCAAAGAATTACTCGAAGGGAAAAGCGAGGCGGATTTATGGAAACTGCGTAACGAGGTTCATGCTGAAATGGTCAATGCCAAAAATGATGCGCTGCGAAATTTTTATCTCAACTGCATTGGTCTGATTGATCAAAAAATTTATGAAATGCGTCATTCTTAAAAAAAAGAGGAAGTTTTCGGACTTCCTCTTTTGCATGTCAGGCCACCAGATTTTGCAGGCTGTCCGGCACAATTAGATGCGCGCCGGTAGAAGCAATGACTTCGTCCAGTGAAAACAAGGGGTTGATTTCTTTCAGCAAAAGTCCCTGTGAAGTTACTTCAATGACAGCCCGTTCGGTAACAATCAAGTCAACCTCTCCGGCGGCGGTCAGCGGCAGGGTACAGCGTTTGACAATCCTCGGCTCTCCTTTGTTGGTATGTTCCATAGCGATAATCACCCTTTTGGCGCCAACCACTAAATCCATGGCGCCGCCCATGCCGGGAACAAATTTTCCGGGAATAATCCAGTTGGCCAAATTTCCTTGTTCGTCAACCTGCAGGGCGCCGAGCACGGTTGCGTCAACATGACCGCCCCGAATCATGGTAAATGACGTCAGCGAATCAAAAAATGCCGCTCCCGGTTTGGTGGTAACGGCTATGCCGCCGGCGTTGGTGACTTTGGAAGATCCGTCCGCACTCAAATCGCGGTGACCGACCCCGAGCAGGCCGTTTTCGGATTGAAAAATAACGTGCAGATTGTGCGGAATATAATTGGCAACTTCCGTCGGCAGGCCGATGCCGAGTGTGATAACATCGCCTTCGTTAAATTCTTTGGCGACGCGTTTGGCAATAATTTCACGGCATTGTTCTTTGGTAAGTTCCATTTTGTGCTCCTTATACGGCAACATAGTCTACAAAAATTCCCGGAATGGTAATTTCATCAGGATGCAGCGGCTCATCGCAAAGTTCTTCGGGTTCCACGATAACGGTTTCGGCCGCGGTGGCCATAACGGTATTAAAATTGCGGGTGGTTCCGCTCAGAAAAACATTGCCGAATTTATCGGCCTTGGTGCCGTAAATAAGGGCAAAATCAGCTTTGAGCGGTTTTTCAAACAAAAATTTCCGTCCGTCTATTTCAACAACCTTTTTGTTTTCGGCAACGGTTGTTCCGATACCGGTAGGCGTCAAAACGCCGCCCAAACCGGCCCCGCCGGCACGGATGCGTTCCACCAGCGTGCCCATCGGCACCAGTTCCACTTCCAGCTCTCCGGCATTAAATTGTTTTCCGGTTTCCGGATTGGTCCCGATGTGTGCGGCAATCACTTTTTTGACACGCTTATTGACAATCAGTTTGCCCCGGTCATGTTCCGGAACGCAGGTGTCATTTGCAATCAGGGTCAGATTGCCGGCCGTATTTTTTAGAATTTCATCAATAAGACGGGCAGGGGTGCCGCAGCGCAAAAAACCGCCGACCATAATTGAGGAACTATCGGTAATAAGCCTTCCGGCCTCGGCAAGAGAGATAATTTTTTTCACTGATTTTACGTTCGCTGTTAATCCAAAACTGAGCCACTATAACCCAAAATTTCAAAAAAGTCATCATTTTTATTTTAAAAGCCGCAAATAACGTACAAAAAAAGACTTTTTTGTCTAGACAATCTGCGCGGAATAAGCTACCATAACGACATTAAACCAAATAATTATAAAATTATGAAAAAAATTTTTATCTTGGCACTGATGTCGACATTGTTGTCATCGTGCATGCTGACACACTATATGCCGTATGAGAAAGTGCGGTCTGTCATAAACCGCAATTCCGGGGCATTGGTCAATTATTCCGAGACCACCGGTTATACCTATAACTTAAAAACCGGCAATCTCAAACTGGTTAACGGTCCGCAGTATATAACCGTTTCGCGTTATGACGGGCGGGGCTGGAAGGTAATCGACCGGGTCAGCAAAATAGAAAGAAATATCAGAAGCTACCCGACGTCCACAAACGGCAAGGCTCAGCGTCTGGTGATTGATGTGACGCCGACGGCGGCTTTCGTCAGAATTTACGAGGGCCATCTGATTGTCGGCCGCCATAAGTTCTGAAAAAAATCAAAAAGAGTGCCTGCACGGGCGCTCTTTTTTTTGATTTATTAACTTTATTTCTTTATACTCCAAACAAACAATAAAGAGGCCGGCTTATGAAATGTGATGAATTTGATATCAATGTGGCGGAAAATCTCCGTCTTTTTAATGACATAAAACTTGGCGGAATGGTCTATCCGCGCGGTCATGCGCTGACCAAAGAAGACATCATTGTCTTCAAAATGCACGGCATCCGGCGGATTTTCGGAGCTTTTATGGAAGAAGGAGACATCAGCGCCGCGCCGGCATTGGGAATTGTGGCTGCCAAACTATGCGGGGAAGGAACGGCCTATGGTGTCGGAGAAGACGGAATCTGCCGGATTGTCGCGGTGGAAGACGGTATTTTTATCAACAACGAATATCGTGACGGCAAATTTAACCGCCTGCATCCGCATTTGTTTCTGAACACGGTGGCGCCGTATTCTTTGATTAAGGAAGGGGAGGTTGTCGCCTCGTTGGAGCTGACGGTTCCGGTCATCGGTCAGAATGAAATTGACGAGGTGATTTTCAAACTTTCCGGAAACACCGAATTGTTGTCCGTCTCGCCGCTCAAGCCGTTGAAAGCGGGCCTGGTATATGCCAGACTGCAGGACAATGCCGCCGAAACCAGACATTTCACGGCGGTTGTCAAAAAGCTGGTCAGAGATTTTGCCGCGCTGCAAATAGATTTTTCAAACGAATACAATGCCGGCTACACCAGAGAACAGACTGCCGATGCCGTTGAAGATGCCCTGCGGGCGGAAAACGACGTGATTTTTGTACTTGGCGCCTTGCCGACGGCTTGTCTGGAGGATGTAATTCCCTCGGCAATGAATAAAATTGTCGATGAAATTGTCTGCCGTTCGATTCCTCAGGTAAATGCTTCCGATTTAATCATTGCCCGCAAACGCGGAAAAACGGTCATCGCCCTGCCGTATAATTATGACAGCGCGGAAACTTCATTGATTAATCGTTGCATTAAACTGGCTTTATTCAGCGAAAAGCCCACGGCGGCGGATTTTGAACATCGTCAGCTGCCGGAGCAAAAAGCAGGCGTTGTTTTGGATGCGGAGCGGCGATCCGGTTTCATCGCCTCTCAGGGACACGGCCGCCGCAAAAAGAAAGCGTCCATCGGAGCAATCGTGCTGGCCGCCGGTATCGGCAGCCGCACCGGCCGCAATAAATTAATGGTGGAAGTGGAGGAAGGGGTTCCTTTGTTTATGAAAGCCGTTAATGCCGCCATCGGTTCGGACGCCAGCCCGGTCTTTGTCATTACCGGATATCATGATGATGAAATGCAGGAATATCTGGAAAATGTCGACGTCAATGTCATTTACAATCCTGCATATCGTTCCGGCGTGCGCACCTCAATCGAGCTTGGCTTGAAGTCTGTCCCGTCATTTTGCGACGGCGCCATGATTATTCCGGCCGATATGCCGAATCTGACGGCGGAAGATTTAAACAAACTGATAGCCGTTTTTGATTCCAAAGCCGAAAAACAGCTCTGCATGTTTACGGCCAGAGGGGTTAAGTCCAATCCGGTTATTTGGAGCAGTTCGTTGTTTGATAAGGCTGACATCGTTCCCGAAAACGCTAATGTCCGCCCGGTATTTATGGAGCATGCCGATTATACGTCGACGGTTGAGCTCAAAGGCAAAAACAAACTGCTTGATGTCAATTATCCAAGCGATTTGGAGCAGGTCGCCCTCAAACGAAAAGACGAAGCCTGACTTTTTCAAAGGCATTGCGAAAGAAAATCAGTTCAGACAGCCCCGGTTGGGAAGAGACAGACGGGTCAGGTCTATGCCGATCGAGTCGAGCGCTTTTTGCCATTTTTCTTCATCCTTGGTATGGAAGACCAAATCAGGGGAAGACGGAGCCACCAGCCAGTCATTGTTGATGATTTCTTTTTCCAGCTGCTGAGGCGCCCAACTGGCATATCCCAGCGCAATCAAGTTGTCTTTCGGGCCGTTGCCGAAGGCAATATCGGTCAGAATGTCGACAGAAGAAGAAACCGCAATACCCTCGCCGATAACAATGCTGTCGCCTTTCAGATAATCAGTGGAGTGCAGCACAAAACCACGAACCTTGTCCAGCGGGCCGCCCTGATACAGGTCAATCGGCATCAGCGGGCGCACGATGTTGATAGGCAGTTGGTTAGCCAAATCGGCAAACGAAAATTCTTTTATCTTTTTGTTTACCACAAACCCCATGGCGCCGTCCCGGCTGTGGGAACAGACATATATCAGCGAGCCCGCAAAACGTTCGTCATTCATTCCGGGCATGGAAACCAGACATTTTCCTGTCAGATAATTTTCTTCTTTAATAATGCTCATGTTATCCCATATATACCTGTTTTTAGCTTACTCAATACTTGTATTCTAACATAAATTATCGTAACTTAAAAACATATTTTTTTGATGGTGTCAAAATTAATGTTTCGATTGCTGAAATTTGCCTGTGCCGTTTGGATGCTGTTCTTTACAGGTCTGGCGTCTGCCGCGGAAGAAGGCGGAAGGGTTGTTCTTGATTTGCAGGATGATCCCGCGCCTCCCGCCACGTTTGATGATTATCGCAATTTGTGGCGGGGATATATGCGTGAAATTGATGAGTTTGACAAGGCAATGCCGGGACAGAACATTGAAGAAGATTTTTCTGACGACGTCGCCGTCCGGCACCCCGAAGAAGATGATGATACCGTACAGTTCAGAGAAAGCGCCATTCGCTATGGCGTCCGGTTAAAAAGGTTTTATCAGGCCGTTCGCGGCAAGTTTCAGGATTTTATTCTGAAAAACGATATTCCGATAAGGCTTGATGACGAAGAATACGCCGATTCGAAACCGGAAGTTTACCAGCCTTCCGAAAACGGGGAACCGCTGATTATTACGGATTTCAAAAAAATAGTGTCTTATGCGGATTCGGAACGTGACAGGCTGGCTGCGGCCGAAAAGAACGCCGCCGATGCGGGATTGCCGTCCCCCGCGCAAAAAAGAGAAGAGCTGAAACGGGCTTTCTTGCGCGGAGATTGGAAGAGCGTGATTTCATACGGGCTGTTTGACGGCAAACCGTTGGAAGACAACCGGGGCATTGGCGAATGGAGCGACGGCGGATTCGTGAGGGCCAGACTGCTCCTTTCCGGCAAAACCGTCGGAGACGGAACCCCTTTAAAAGGAGCGTTACATTTGGCGGTCGAGCCGGGAAAATTGCTGCTGAGCCGTTCGCTTAAAGAATATGCGGGGACTTCAATCCGTTTCGCGCCCTGGGCCAGCCTGCGTCAGATTATTCCGCATTGGCCGCTGCCGCAGCGGCGGATTTTGCCGGATGGCAGCGAATTAACGGGCTATGTCGGAAATATATTTATCCCGCTTGAAATCGAAACGAATAATCCGCTTGGAGATTTGGTGCTGAATGCCGAAGTCCGGGCGGTCGTTTGCGGCGGGGAGGACTGCGCCGAAGTTTTGCTTCAGCCTCAGGTATCCATTCATCCCGGAAAATTTGAGGAATCCGGCGCCGCGGCGTTTCTGCGCCAGAAATGGCTGGAAATTCCCGTTCGGGAAAGCGATAAGTTGAAGCTGATTCGCGTTGTTGCGGAAACATCACCCGATCCGTCCCAACCGCAGGTTATCAGAGTAGAACTGGAAGCCGATGACAATCCGGCCGGAACGGAAGTTTTTATAGAAGGAGAGGAGGAAACGGCTTTCGCGCCGCCGCTGATGACTGTCGACGGCAATAAAGTTACGGCTCGTTTCCGCGCTTTTGAGAGCGGCCGGAATTTCGCCGGAAAAGACTTGACAATCGCGGCGTATATGCCGCCGGAAGTGTCGATTCGCACTATTGCAAAAGTTGAAAATGTTTCTCTGTTTGATTTGCAGAGTCGTCGGTTGACGTGGGGAATGGTCGGCATTGCGCTGCTTGGCGGTTTCCTGCTGAATTTGATGCCTTGTGTTTTTCCGGTTTTATCGCTCAAAATTCTGTCTTTTCTTGAATTCGGCGCGCTTAATACGACCAGAATAAGGCGGGGATTTTTATTTAATCTCTTGGGAATTACGGTCTCTTTTGTGCTGATTATCTCCGGATTGCTGATTATGAAAGCGGCAGGTCATGCGCTTGGTTGGGGCATGCAGTTCCAGAGTATCGGTTTTCTGCTTTTTGTAATTTTCGTTATTGTTTTATTTTTGGCGCAGGTGCACGGACTTATTAACTTCAAGTCGCCGCAGTTTGTCGAAACGATTCTGCAAAAGCCGAAAAAAGACGGCCGCCTGCTGCATTTCCTGACCGGCGTGTTTTTGGTTTTGCTGTCCACGCCCTGTACGGCGCCTTATTTGGGAACCGCATTGGGTTTTGCATTGTCGGGAACTCCTTGTGATATTGTCATTGTTGTTGCGGCGGTCGGGTTGGGACTATCGCTGCCGTATCTTCTGTTTGCCGTTTTTCCGGGACTGGTTTATTTCATTCCCCGGCCGGGACCGTGGATGCGCCGTCTGGAGAGGTTGATGAGCTTTCTGCTGTTGCTGACGCTGGGGTGGCTGTTGATGATTCTTGCGGCGCAGACCGGAAACGGGGTCTTAGGATGGCTGATTGTTTGCATAGTCTGTTTTTGGGGCGTATTGTGGCTGCGCAGGATTTTGTTTGAAACGGCGGACGGCAGGCAAGATCTTGATGATGTCAGAAAAAAACTGAAATTTGTTCTCAATCTGATAAGCGGAACGCTGCTGGCACTGATAATTGCGGCGGCCTGCTGGAAAGCCTTTAACATGTCAGAGAGCCGAAAATCAGAACGGAATGCCGCCCGGACAGAAGAGTTGATTAATCCGGAAAACATCAAACAACTGGTTGATGCTGGCAACATAGTGCTTGTCAAAATCGGGGCGGATTGGTGTCTGACCTGCGGCTACAATGATGCCAGCGTTTTCAATACGGTTGCCGCCCGGGATATGTTTGAGCGTTATGGCGTTGTCGTCATAGATGTCGACTGGACCGGGTATAACCGGGCGGTTCTTGAGTTTATGGAAAAATACGGACGCCGCGGGTTGCCCTTTTATATCGTTTTCAGTCCAAAAATACCGCAAGGTTTGGTTCTGCCGGAAATAATGAGTGACAAAAGTTTCAAACGAATTATGGAAAACATCGGCTATTGAGCTGAAAAATTATCTTTTCCCGGCATCAAAGCTGACCTCAGTTTCTGAAAAACGCCGGGCTGGCGCGCTTTCAGAGCTTTAAATGTTTCATGGGAGAATCCTTTAGCTTTGGCAATCTTGACGCAATTACGGGATTTTGTAATGATGTGGTCTGCAGGCAGCCCAAAAAAACCTTCCCGGCCATAGGGAAGTTTTTCCAGTTCAAGTTTTCCTTTGTGATAGCAAAGCACTCTGTCGGCGGATACCGGGCTCAAGTCCGGAAGAACACCGATATCAGGTACCCTGAAAATTCCTTTGACATAATAACATCCGTTGTTTTTTTCAGCCTCACAGGCATTGTGCTTCATAAATTTATCAAGACTTGAGGTTGTCAATGAGGTTTTTACGCCGTTTTTGGTCAAAGGCAGATATTGGTATTTGGAAATCAAGCCGTCAAAGACGATTGCCGAGTCGGCGACCACGTCGCTCCAATCCAGACCGCTTTTGACCGTATTGTCAATAATCAAACAGCCGGAAAGATAAATTTTGTCTTTGTCGGAAGGATTGGATGCTTTGCGGATTTTGTGCTGTTCAATCAGATGTGCAATATATTCTTCTTTGGTTTCAAATTGCGACTCTGAGAATTTGTCCGTTATTTTATCGCGGACGCTTTGGGTCGTCAGATTCCTTGCGGAACTCTGAAAGTCAGGATTCTCAATAACTTCTGTTGGAAGAATCCTTGTTTTTTCGTTAGCCATTCTTACCACCGTAAATAGTTACTGTTTCCCCAGAAACTAGACAAACTATATCATATTATGTCTATTTGGGCAAGAATTTTTTTCTAAATTTTTTCTGACGCTCTTTTTTTGGCTTCTCCGCGCGCCAATTCATCAACTCTTTCGTTTTCAGGATGTCCGTTGTGTCCCTTGACCCAGGTCCATTTGACGTTGTGTTTCTCCAACAGGGCGTCCAATTCCTGCCAGAGGTCAAGATTTTTGACGGGAGATTTTTTATTGGCGGTTTTCCAGCCGTTTTTTTTCCAGTTCGGCATCCATTCCAAAACGCCGTTCATTACATATTTGCTGTCGGTGCAGATAACAATCTCACAGCTTTTTTTCAAAGCCTTCAGAGATTCGATAACCGCCGTTAACTCCATGCGGTTGTTGGTTGTATTACTCTCTCCGCCGGAGAGTTCTTTTTCAACGCTTCCGTAGCGCAAAACGGCACCCCAGCCTCCCGCGCCGGGATTTCCGGAGCAGGCGCCGTCCGTAAAAATTTCAAGTACAGGCATTAAAGTTCACCCTGAAAATAATCGTTAAAAAATTCATTGAGAAGAACGGATTCTTCTTCCTCGCCGCGAATAACTCGAGCCACAAAGGAGCGTAATTTGTTTTTGGGAATGCATATTCGAAAATCTTTGGGCATGGACATTTCCGCGCCGATAACTCCTTCAAGCTCAAAGTCGCTGTCAATGTAAGGCGAAAAGATGAGTTCAACGTTGCAAAAACGGATAATTCCTCTGGGCGGCAGCCGCAGCTCCGGCCGGGTAATCAGATTAAGCTGGCCTTCCGCGCCGGTAATGGATTCCATCTGATTATAGTTCAGAAAGCGAACCTTGTTGTATTCACCGCCGGTATCTTTTGTCGTGCAGGAAACATAAAGTTCTCTGGCAATCACGTTGCTGGTGTTGGATGCTTTCAGCGCAAAACTGAGTTTAACATATTGTTCGGGCGGATTGTCTATGCTTTTAGGGTAAAGCATATCCTCCTCGGCATTTTCCAAAGCGCCGATTTTTCTGTCATCGACCAGCAGTTCCACGTTAGGCTGCGGTTTCCGGCCGAACATTCCCGCAATAACTGAATAGGGCGCCGGAACATTGTTTGAACCGGAGCGAATATATATGGAAGCATTGGTCGTCGTCATCAGCGGTCCGATATCGCATTTGGGAATATAGGTTGCCAGAAAACCGTCGCCGTTTTCGTCGCAGCTGACAATATGATTGCGCACTTTGTTGTGGCTGGGAATGGTGCAGCCGGAAATTGCGTTTTCAATCCAGCTCAAAAAACGGTGCACGTTTTTGACCTTGACCTTTGCCCGGGCCACGTCGCCGATTTCGATATCTCTGGAGCATTCCACGCCCCAGAGAATAACGCCGCCTTCCGAGTTTCCGAAGCCTGAAATGGCTTTTGCCAGATTTTTGCGGTCGTCCCGGTGCAATGTTGTAAAATTTTTGCCTGTGGATACGGCCTGTTTGAAATCCAGAAACAACTCTTCGGTCTGCTGATTAATGATAAATTCGTCAATCGCGTCTTCGCCGAAATAAATCAGCTTCTGAAAGATGTCTTCGGCTCTGGACATGGCCGCCTCCGTCTAAGATTTGAATTCAATATGCTCTTCAGCTACTATAATATCATGAATCTTAAGATTTGCATAATGTTTTTGCAGGGCAGCCGCCAATTCCTGCACCAGGCGTTCTGGAGCCGAAGCGCCGGCGCTGATACCCAGTTTCTGAACCTTTTCAAGTTCTGCAAACGGAAGCTCGGAGACATCATCAATCAACCAGACTTTTTTTACGCCGTTCTTTAGGGCTGTTTCTTTCAGATGTTTGGAGTTGGAAGAGTTTTGCGAACCGATGACGATAACTGCATCGCAGAGTCCGGCAATTTCCCGGACGGCCGATTGACGGTGTGTCGTGGCATAACAAATATCGCTGACGGTCTGGGCCTCCAGCTGCGGCATTTTGCTTTTTAGAATGTCTACAACTTCATTTACGGCGCCGATTTCAAGAGTTGTCTGGGTCACGACACCGGTTTTGCCGTCAAAAGGAGGCAAATTTTCGGCCTCTCTGCGTGATCCGATAACAACGGCACGGTCCGGATAATCCAACTGTCCCGTCGTTCCGATAATTTCGGGATGTTCTTGTTTGCCGATAACGATAATCTTTCGGCCTTCCGCTTCAAATTTTCTTATTTGTCGGTGCACCCGCGCCACCAGCGGACATGTCGCGTCCAATACTTTGAGCCCGAGAGCCGCCGCTTGTTCATGGACTTTTCTGGAGGTACCGTGCGCGGAAAACACCACCGGACGGGTTTTGTCTTTAATCTCTTCCAGATTTTCAATAAAGACCGCCCCTTTTTGGCGGAGATTTTCCACAACATGACGGTTATGTACGATTTCATGCCGGACAAAAACCGGCGCGCCATAATCGCGCAAAGCTTTTTCCACAATATCGACAGCCCGCTTTACTCCGGCGCAAAAACCGCGCGGCGCTGCCAGATAAATATCAGTTGGTCCGTTCATGGTTACGCCGAAAGCAGTTGCTGTACTTCGTCATAATCAGTCCGGTTTTTAACCGCACCCAGCAGCGTGTAGGTCGGATTGCTGGCAAAAACCGTCTGTGCGGCTCTCTGAATATCTTCAACGGTAACGGATTCGATTCTGGCAACCATTTCTTCTATCGGAATCAGCCTGCCGTAAATCAGACTTTGTCTGGCCAGAATTTCCACCGTCGCCGATGAGCTTTCCAGCGACATCAGCATACTGGCTTTCAACTGGATTTTGGCGCGATCAAGCTCCTGTTTGGTAACCTTTTCGTTGCAGATTTTTTGAATTTCGGTAATGGCCAGCGGCATCAGCTTTTTGAGATCGGCGGGATCGGTTCCCACATAAATTCCGACGGTTCCCGTTTCGCTTTGCGAAGTTGAGAAGCTGTATACGGAATAAGCCAGACCGTGCTTTTCCCTGATTTCCTGAAACAGGCGCGAAGACATACCGCCGCCCAAAACCGTCGACATCAGAATACACGGATAATAATCCTGCGAAATGTAGTTCATACCCTGAAAACCGAGAATGGCGTGGGCCTGTTCAATATTGCGTTCTTCGCAATAAAAACCGCCCTTGTAAATCTGCTTGTCTTTGGCAAAATCCGTTTGGGGCTGATAACCGGACATCCTGCTTTCCACCATTTTGACAAACTGATCGTGGATAACGTTGCCCACCGCGCAAACAACGGTATTTTCCGCCGCATAGTTGCTCTTTTTATATGTCAGCAGCGTATCGCGGGAAAAACGCCGCACATTCTGCTGCGGTCCGAGGATGGTCCGTCCCAGAGCCTGGTCGGGATAAGCTTTTTCCTGAAAATAATCAAAAATAATATCATCGGGCGTATCAAGAGTTTGCTTAATCTCCTGAATAACGACGTCGCGTTCCTTAACAAGTTCTTCTTCCGGAAAAGCTGAGTTCAGCAAAATGTCTGTCAAAACATCAACGGCAAGCTCCGTGTCATTTTTGAGCATTTTGGCATAAAAAGAGGTAATTTCTCTGGAGGTGTAGGCATTAGACTGTCCCCCGGTATTTTCGATTTCATCGGAAATCTGCCGGGCGGTGCGTCGTTGAGTTCCTTTAAAGGCCATGTGTTCCAGAAAATGTGATATTCCGTTTACTTCCGGCTTTTCGCAAGCCGAACCGGTTTTAACCCAGATTCCCAGAGAAACGCTCTCGATTTCCGGGCGTGTTGAGGTTATGATCCGCAGTCCGTTTTTCAAAGTAGTGACATCAACGTGCATAATTTTTCTCTTCAAATTAAAAATATTGTTGTTATAACTACCTTATAAACTATAAAAACAAAGAAGGGAAGGTATAAATGAAGAATTACACGCCAAAGTTTGCCATTGTCCTCTCCGGGTGCGGAGTTTTTGACGGTTCGGAGATTCACGAGGCTGTGTGTACAATGCTTGCCGTTGAGCAGAGCGGCTGTGCATACGAGTGCTTTGCCCCCAACACCTGGCAGGCCAGAACCATTGATCACTATACGGGACACGCCGTTGCCATTGCCGGAGACGAAGACAATCGCAATGTTTTGGCTGAGTCTGCGCGCATCGCCCGCGGCAACATCAAAGATTTATCTGAATTTAAGCCGCAGGATTTTTCCGCCGTCGTTTTTCCGGGAGGTTTCGGAGCGGCGCTCAACTGGAGTGATTTTGCGGTCAAAGGCGCCGAATGTGATGTCAATGTTGAAGTTCGCCGCGTTATAGAAGATAGTTATCGCGAAGGGCTGGTTGTCGGCGCCATGTGCATAGCTCCGACTGTAATTGCCCGTGTTCTCGGAAAATATGGCGTTACGGTCACCATCGGTAATGATGACAAGCTTGCCGCCGGTCTTGAAAAAATGGGGGCGCATCATCAAAAATGTCTGGCAACGGAAGTTTGTGCGGATAAAGAACATAAGATAGTGACGACACCGTGTTACATGCTTGCCGGATCATTGCGGGAAATCGGCGATGCCACCCGAAATCTGATAGACGAAATGCTTGAGCTTATGGATTATTAGCTTTCAGAGCTGTTTTGACGGCGCGCCTGGCGGACAAAGCCGAAGTTTCCATGCAGCAGGGATAGTCTTTCATAGTCCAGTCCCCGGCAATAAAAACATTGGGATATTTTGTTCCGGCGTTATCGGGGCGTTTGGCGTTGTTGGCGCTGTCCTGGCGGATTGTCGCCGTTTTATGGTGAAAAACTTTAAACGGCGGCACAAAAGCCGAACTGACGCCGCGTAAAATATCAAGTTCTTTCCAAACATCCCGCGCCAGTTGCTCTAAATCTGAAATTTCGGGATTCGCCGCGGAAATCGTAACGGCCAGAATGTTTCCGCAAACAAAAAACCAGTCGGCTTTACCGTTAACGGCGGCAATCAGGGCATTCCCGCGGGGAAGGGATAAGGGCTGCGAGGTACGGAAAAAAATATTGACAATACCGCTATAATCAAAAACGGGTCCGCCCATCAACGGATAATAAGCACGGGAGCCCAGCGCCAGAATAACTGTGTCATCGGCGCCGATGTCAATGGTGGTATTGCCGAAAACCAATGCCGCGGCCCGGCCGAATTGACTTTCTATTTTCATCAGCCGAGAGTTAAGTCTGAGCTCGTCCGCATAACCGCAAAGAGGGTTAATCAGCCGCTGACTTAAATCGTTTTGTGAAAAATAGATTTTTCGCATACCTGGCGTCCATGGAAAAGTCATTTTCAACATTTGTTTGACAATGGCCGGAGCCGTGTCTTCCGCCGGCGTGTTACAGGCAGATTTTATGATATGCGGAATAAAAGGATAAATTTTATCGCTCAGAGTATCTTGTTGGACATCCCAGAAAAAACACTTTTTGTGCCATTCTCCGGATTGAACAAAGGGACGAAGATATTTGTTGGCGCCGATAATAACGTGAGTCGCATTGTCCAGCCGGCAGTTCAGATCTTTGTCGTCATACGAAAAGACCCGCCCGCCGGGCTTGTCCGACGCTTCATAAACCACGGTTTTGAGACCGCGCCGGCTTTCTTTGATAAATTTTGCGCAAAACAAACCGCTGATACCGCCGCCGACGATATGGCAGGTTCCGCCCATTGTTTATTTCCCCATAAACGCCTTCAGCGCAAGTCCCATCTTGGTCAGCTTGTGGACTCTCGGCTTGGGAGAAATGATTTCCCAGCCGCGCTTTTGCATAATGTCAAAATAGCGCTTATAAATGTAAGCGATGGCCCTGACCGGCCGCGCGGATTTTTGATCAAGTTTTTTTATCAGTTCAAAAGCGCGGGTATATTCGGCTTGGGCAACTTTTGCCAGTTCTTCGCGGGCAATGGCCAAATTCTTGTCCACCAGCACGGTAAGCGGATCACGGCTTTTGATGCCGGCTTTTTGCAAAAACTCTTCCGGAATGTAAAGACGCTGTGCCATGGCGTCTTCTTTGACGTCTCGGAGAATATTGGTAATCTGCAGGGCTTTTCCGAGAGAATTGGCAAGCTCGTCAATCAAAACTTCATCCTTGCACCCGAAAATTCTCAGCGACAGATTGCCCGGAACACCGGCAACACCGCGGCAGTATTTATCGAATTTTTGCAGATTCGGCGCTTGAACAGGTTCCGGAACATCCATGGAAATGCTTTCCAGAAGTTTGGCAAACTCTTCTTTGGGCAGCTTAAAACGCATGCAGTTTTTATAAATCCGGCGGCCGATATCCGTCTGCGGCAGCTTTTTATCATAAATGTTGTCAAGTTCTTCACGCCAGGCACCGAGCAGTTCGATTTTTTCTTCAACCGGAGCGTCGCCGTCGACAATATCGTCAATATGCCGGAAAAAAGCGTAAATCGTATACATGGCATTTCGTTTGGCGGAAGGCAGCAGCCTCATGCTCCAAAAAAACGAAGTCCCTGATTTTTTCACCATTTTCTTGATATTATTCATTACTTGGTCCCAAATTTTTTGCGGGGCAGCCACATCGTCTTCAAACCAAGGACAAAAGCCCTCAGCCAATCCCGCCGCGACAGTTTGACATGCCGGCGCAAAACATCACTCACTTCAATCTTTTTTAACATAGAATTGGTTAAAGAAAAGATAATGCCTGTCTCCGCCCGCAGCCGCCGGTCCTTTATCAATGCAGGTAAAACCAGAGCATCTTTCAGCAGTCCGCGGCAGCGTCCGCAGATGTCGAGCTTCAGGGCCGTCAATCCCGGCGTTTCTCTATCCAGACAGACGTCTCGACGGTAAACGCCGTGTTTTTCAAGCAAGTCGTCCGGCAGATAAGAGCGCCGCAGATTGACGGCGTCGCTTTTCATGTCCTGCAGGTGATTGACAATCTGCAGCACGGTGCACAGGGCCGCGGCCGGCAGATATGTGGAAGGGCTTTCGTCATGAATGGCTAGCATAAAGCGCCCCACGGGCACGGCCGAATAGGTGCAGTAATCCGTCAGTTGAGCCCATATCCGCAAAGGCGCGTTACGGGCGTCGCGCCGAAAAGCTTCCAGCAGATCAAGATATAGCGAAACGTCCAGCCGTTCTTGCCGAAACAGGCGCCCCAGAACCGCTGCTTCTGGAAAACCGGCTTCATTGTCCGGTTTCAAAAAGCTCTGTCTGGCCAGTTCCAGCCGGTCGTTTTTTTCCTGAGGTGACAAAAACGGTGAATCGGCAACGTCATCGGCGGCCCGGGCGGCGGCATAATAAGCGGCAACCAGCGGACGCAGTTCTTTTCTGACAATTCGCCCGACCGGAAAATTTTCGTTTCCGGCATTTTTGCTCTGTTCCTGTTTTATAGAAGATTCAGCCATTGTTGCACATCCTCCAGAGCCCGCCTGCAATAAGCTTCTTTGCGTTCGGCTCCTTTTATTTTGCGAAATTTCCCGTTAGCCGTTCTTTCGCCGCTGATTGTCGGAAAAATACCGAAATTGATATTCATCGGCTGAAAGTTTTCAAGGTTCGTTTGGTCCTGCAGATGTCCAAGCATTGCGCCGAACGCCGTTGTTTCCGGCGGCGGAAGAGCCTCTTTCCCGAGAGCCTCGCAAGCGCAGAAATAACCGGCCAGCCAGCCGACGGCGGCGCTTTCAATATATCCTTCGCAACCGGTAATTTGTCCGGCAAAACGCAGATTCGGACGGCTTTTCAGACGCAAAAGCGCATCCAGCAGCAGCGGACTTTTGATAAAGGTGTTTTTGTGAATGCCGCCCAGCCGGGCAAACTCGGCGTTTTCCAAGCCCGGAATCATTCTGAAAATCCGCTGTTGTTCGCCGTATTTAAGCTTGGTTTGAAAGCCGACCATGTTGCGCAGCGTATCTTCTTTGTTGTCCTGCCGCAGCTGAACCACGGCATAAGGTTTTTGTCCCGGCGTGTGCGGATTCGTCAGCCCGACAGGCTTCATGGGGCCGAAAAGCAAGGTGTCAGGCCCTCTTTCCGCCATCACTTCAATCGGCAGACAACCGTCAAAATAAGCAGCTTTTTCAAAATCGTGAAATTCGACTTTGTCCCCTTTTAGCAGTTCTTCCGCAAAGCGGTAATATTCTTCTTTGGAGAGCGGGCAGTTGATATAGTCGTATTTATTTCCTTTGTCGTAGCGGGACTGATACCAGGCTTTGTTGAAATCAATGCTGTCTTTATAGATTACCGGCGCGATTGCATCAAAGAAGTTAAGCGACTGATAATTGACGGCTTCCAAAATGGAGCGGATAAGATTTTCGGAACTCAACGGTCCGGTGGCAATAATCCACAAACCGTCCTCGGGGCCGGGAAGCTCAGACACCTCTTCTTCAACAAAGGAAATCAGCCGATGATTACGGAGACGGCGGCTGACTTCCCGGGCAAATCCGTTTCTGTCAACGGCCAGGGCCCCGCCCGCCGGGACTTTGGTTACGTCGGCGCACTCCATAATCAAAGAGCCGGCCAGGCGCATTTCCTGATGCATCAGCCCGACGGCGTTATGCAGATAATCGTCGGAACGCAGCGAATTTGAACACACCAGTTCCGCGCAAAAAGCAGTCTTGTGCGCCGGAGACGTTTTTTTCGGGCGCATTTCGTGAACAACCGTCGGGATTCCGCGGCGGGCAAGCTGCCAGGCGGCTTCCGACCCTGCCAGTCCGGCGCCGGCAATATGTACGGGGTCTACCATAAAAAATCCTTTCGACAAGGCAAAAATTATAAAGTCTTTTGCCGCGGTTGTAAATAAAAACTTCTTATGATAAGTTGCGGTTAATGTTTGCTATCCGGCATAAAAGCGAATATAGTGAAAAACAGCTTAAGGTATAAGAAGAAAACAATGCCGAATTTTTTGGTCATCGGGCTTTGTGCCGTTTTTTGCCTGCCGGTTTCCGCGCTTGCCAGCGAGGATGCCGACCCGTTTATTTTTGGCGGAGACGTCAATTATGAAGTCGGCAGTGTCAATGCTTTGAAAGTTCCTGATACGCCGCCGCCGGCCGCAAATGCCGTCACCCCGGTTCAAACGCCTGATTTTACGCCGCCGCCGTCAAATGCGGTCAGTGCGCAGGCTGAAGTTCCCATGCTTCAAAAGCAGACGGAAACCTCTCCCGAAGATACGAAAGAAAGCCGGGACGGACAAACGCCGCTGCCTCTTGATACCGATATTGACAAGAATCAGGCCCTGACGGATAACCTGAAAAATGATTCCCCTGCCGCCGACGGTAAAAATCTGTTACTGCCGAATATCGAGGGGACTTGGGTTGACAAGTTGTCCGAAGCCAATCCTCTGGCGCTTATCGGCAGCAAAAAAGACGGTAAAACTTCGGATGAGGACGAAAGCGGAGAGGAAAAGGACAGTCTGGAAAGCATGGTTGACAGCGCCAGAAAATATCGCGGCCGGGGGCGTTCCAACGCATCGGTTTTTGACATTTCGGGGATTATGCTGCGCATGTCGCTGAAACAGGTCGACCGCATCGCGGCCAACCGCGGTTTCCGTAAAATACACGAAAAACTGCAGATTCCCAATTTCATCAAATGGCGCAACGAGGAATACTGCCGCAACCGCGGCGTTGTCGGTTACGAGAGGGTCCAGGCCTGCGTCCATCAAAAGGCCAAAAAAGACAAGCATGAATACATTCAGGTGACCAAATACGTCAAATATGATACAAAAGAAGAGCTGGAAGTAACTTTTACCAGCAATTTTACGGACAACAAAGTTTATAAGATTGTCTACAAGAGCATGGCGGCGGCCGTCACCGGCAACAGTCCGAAGGCGGTTTACCTGCGCAACATCAAGGTTTATGATTTCTGGAAAAAGATTAATCAGAAATACGGCAATCCGGATAATAAGGAAACCGTCACCTGGGGGCTGGGCGGCAACAAGCCGTTCCTCAAGGCGCAAACGGGATATCTTCGGTTGGAAGACCCCATGCTTCAGGAACTGGACTATACCAGAATGTCCAGAGAAGATGCCCGGTACATGAACACGGATTTATACAGTTTTTAGAAAAGGCGGAACAAATGACAGCGGAACTATCGGAAACGACACTGACGGAATTGGTTTGCACGCGTCTCAGCCATGATATCATCGGCAATATCGGCGCGGTTTCCAATGCGGTAGAATTGTTGGAAGAAGGAGACACGGATTTTATGGATGACATCCGTTCGATTCTCAAAACCGGATCGGAGGTTTTGTCCGCCAGGTTGAAGTTTTTCCGCCTGGCTTTCGGGTTGAGCAACGCCAACCTTGAAAAAATTGAACTGCTGCAAAAAACGGCGGCGGATTATCTGTCCACGCTCGGCAGCCGCAATTATCCCATAAAGCTTGATTTTGGCTTGGCAGACGTCAAATACGCGCGGTGCGTGTTGCTTGCAATAATGGTCTTGGCCGACACCATAATCCGCGGCGGCGGCATAAAAGTCGCGCTGGTTCAGGGACGTTGGGCTGTTGTTTCGGAGCCGGAGGTTCCCGCGCCGGAAGAAAAAATCAGCCGGATAAAAAACATTTTGGACGGCAATATTGAATTGGATGCTCAGTTTGCACCGCTGTTATACCTTTTAAAATACTTGAAGCAATCAAATATTAATCTTTATGTATTAAAATCCCCGGCCTTGGGATTTGTGTTTGAATAGGGGGCGCTATGCTTGACTGTATTATTGCCGACGATTCCAAAATCATGCGGATGCTGTTGTCAAAAATCATGACAAATTTTGGCTTTCGCGTATCGGAAGCGGAAGACGGGGAAGAATTGTTGGAGCTTTGCGCGAAGGCGACGCCGGATTTGATTATCAGCGATATCACGCTTCCGGCCATAGACGGTTTGGACGTATTGTTTAAGATTCGGGAAGATCGCAAAATCAAACAACCGAAGTTTATCTTTTGTGCATCAACGTCTGATATTTCGGTTATTCGTCAGGCATTGGACGGCGGTGCCGATGATTTTGTCATTCGTCCCTTTGACGAAGAAATCATAGCCTCAAAACTGGCTATTTTAGGAGTTTTGTGAGGATGAAAAAACAGGATTTTGAATTTTTGGTAAATCTTCTGAGGGAAAATGCCGGCTGGAATTTTGACGAAGAACAATATTTTGTCATAGATAAAAAAATGTCAAGTTTTATCCGGGAAAAAGG
>CASFLC010000088.1 GCA_949295475.1 uncultured Pseudomonadota bacterium | reverse complement strand
TTTGGGCAACGGCGCAATCTGCAAAACCGGCGCTTTAATCCGCACCACGTTTTTCATCTGATTTTCCCGGTAGGGCGCCGTATTGATACCGTACATCGCCGCCCCCAGCCGTACCATATCCAACTGAAAATCATTTCCCAAAAAAACACCGTCCGAAGCCGAAAGCGAAGCCGGCAGTTTCGGAAAATATTCATTTTTCAACCGGTGGAAATTATTAAGCTGATGTTCGTTCATAAAATGCCCTTGTTCATCGGCGCAGGCCAGATGGGACATCACCAGTGAAAATTCGTTTTTATCTTCCTCGCTGAGGGCTGCCAGCTCATTTTCCCGGAAACCCAGGCGGTTCAATCCCGTTTCGATATGAATGGCCGGTTTGATGCCGTTCACACGGTTGGCTTTCCAAAAATCAAGCATTTCCGGACAACTGACAACCGGAATCAACTGCGGATTTTCACGAAATGCTTCAAGACTGTCTTCGCCGATTCCCTGCAGCACATAAATCCGTGCCTTGGGGACAACCGCGGCGACGATAGAACCTTCAACCGCGTGCGCGACAAAAAAAGTGTCGCAGCCCGCCTCTTCATGGAGAAGTTTTGCAACTTCTGCGGCGCCCAGCCCGTATGCGTCGTCTTTGACCACTGCCGCGCAGATTGAAGACGAAGCCAGCTTCTTCAGCGTCAGGTAATTATCCAGCAGGTTGTTAAAATCAATTTCCAAAATGGGTCTTGTCAAAACGCTCATCTTTACCTACAATCAATTCAAATTTATTAAGGCATTACTCTATGCAATTTATCGACACCCACATTCATTTGCAAGACTATAAAACAAAAAGTGCACCGCAGGTTCTGGCCGCGGCGGCAAATGCAGGTGTTCACAAGTTGGTTTGCGCCGCGATTCGCGAGGCGGATTGGGAGAATGTTGCCGCGTTGCATGAAAAAAATGCCGAAACGGTTATTCCCGCGTTTGGTCTGCATCCGTGGTATTTGGACGATTGTCGTCCGGGCTGGGAAACCCGTCTGGCCCGAATGTTTGAAAAATATCCGCGGGCTTTGGTGGGCGAAACCGGACTGGACCGGCTTAAAAATCCGCAGCCTCTGCCGCAGAAAGAAATTTTTGCCGCACAGGCGGATTTGGCGCGGCAATACGGCCGCCCGCTGCTGATACATGCCGTCAAAGCGCAGGAATGGTTGGAAGATTTATGGAACCGCCTGCCGCCGAAATTTGTCTTCCATTCTTTCAGCGGCAAAAAAGAACTGCTGCAAAAAATCGTCAAAACCGGCGGATATGTTTCTTTGTCGCCGTCAATTTTGCGTCAGCCGGGCAAGGAGGGGATAATTGCCGCAATCCCGGAAAATCGCCTGCTGCTTGAAACCGACGGGCCTTATCAGGGTGAGCCCGAACGGCTGCCCGATTTGCTGCGATATGTTGCCGACGTCAGGCAGACGGAAACCGCTGACCTTGCCGCAACCGTTTACCGGAATTCGGAGGAGTTTATTGATGTCGGAAAATGATGACGCTTTTTCCCGTACCCGCATGCTGTTGGGAAACGAAGGAATATCCCGCCTGCAAAATGCCTCCGTTATGCTCGTGGGACTTGGCGCGGTGGGAGGTTATGTGCTGGAGGCGCTGGCACGGGCCGGTGTCGGCCGTCTGATTTTGGTGGATTTTGACAAGTTTGAGCCTTCAAATCTCAACAGGCAGATTCTGGCGCTGCATTCCACGCTCGGGCTGGCCAAAACCGAAGCGGCGCGCCGCCGGGTTTTGGATATCAATCCTGCCTGCCGGGTTGAAAACGTGGATATGTTCGTCAATGCCGGGACGCTTCCGCAATTATTGGATTATTCCGTTGATTTCGTGGTTGATGCCATCGATTCGCTCAATGCCAAATGTTGTCTGATGGAGGCGTTGTACAAGCGCGGTATTCCGTTTGTTTCTTCCATGGGGGCGGCGCTTAAAACCGACGCTTCGTTTGTCAAATGCGGCCCGCTGAGCGCCAGCAAAAACTGCGGCCTGGCCAAATTTGTCCGTCGTCGTCTGCGCAAGCGGGACATTGACATCAGCCGGATAACCTGCGTTTATTCCGATGAGCCGGTTAAGCTGCCGCCGACCGCGCTGGAAGAGGCGGATGAAGGGGACGAAGCCGGCCGCTCCCGCCGCAAGATGGGCTCTCTGCCGACCATAACTGCTATTTTCGGGCTGACGGCCGCTAATTATGTCATTACCCGTCTGTCCGGATATCAAAAACAAAAGGACAATTAATCATGATGGAAAAAGCGCCTAAAGCATTGCGTCTTCATCTGGCCCTGATGGGCCGGGTCAATTCCGGCAAGTCGAGTTTTTTGAATCTGGTTGCCGGTCAAAATGTTTCAATTATTTCCGCGCAGGAGGGAACGACGACCGATGTGGTTGAAAAGGTGCAGGAGCTCTTGCCGCTTGGTCCGGTTGTCTGGCTGGATACGGCAGGATACGGAGATAAAACAGGCCTGGCCGCCGCCCGGCTGAGCAAAACGAAATCAGTCTGGGAGCGGGCCGATGTGATTGTTCTGGTATGTGAAGGCAGCCAAATCGGAGAAGAAGAACAGAAAATTGTCAACGAAGCCGCCGCCCGCAAATTGCCGCTGATTAAGATTTTCAACAAAGCCGATATTTTGCCGCACGAAGGAGACGGCATAGCCGTAAATTCAACGGATTTAAGCAGTCGGAACGATGTGCTCAACCGTCTCAAGGCCGAATTGCTGAAAGTTTGTCCGGAAGATTTTATCAATCCGCCGGTCATGCTGGGGGATTTATGCCCGCAGCACGGTCATGTTATTATGATTGTGCCGATAGATTACGAAGCGCCCAAAGGACGCATCATTTTGCCGCAGGTTCAGGCCATCCGCGACTGCCTGGATCATGACCAGATAATTACCGTGGTAAAAGAAACGGAGTATCAGACCGTATTGGATAACCTTAAAAAGAAACCGGATTTGGTCGTTTGCGATTCGCAGGTGGTCGATTTCATGGTGGATCATACGCCGCAGGATGTCGCCTGTACCACGTTTTCGATATTGATGGCGCGGCTCAAAGGCGATATCGTCAGATTGGTGGAAGGAGCTGCCGCCATTGGCGGTCTGAGGGACGGCGACAAGGTGTTGATAGCGGAATCCTGCACGCACCATGCGGTGGAAGATGACATCGGCCGGGTCAAAATCCCGCGCTGGCTGCGGCAAAAAACCGGAAAAAATTTGCAGATAGACCATGTTGCCGGACATGATTTCCCGCAAAACCTGAAGGAGTACAAACTGGTTATTCAGTGCGGCGGCTGCGTACAAAACCGCCGGGAAATGCTGTCCCGCATTAACCGCTGCGAAAGTGCGGGGGTGCCGATAACCAATTACGGCGTCTGCATTTCCGGCCTCAAAGGCGTGCTTGAACGGGTTTTGACGCCGTTTCCCGAGGCTTTGCAAGCCTGGCGTAAGATGAAGACGGCGTAAATATTTGCGGTTAATCATTGACTCTTGACGCAAAAAGACTAAAGTAAGCCCTGAAAATTTATTTTGATGTTTAATTTATTAAATTATATGCTTTATGAATAGATTAGAAGGACTTCCTAAAGTCGACACCAAGGGTTTGCAAAGTTTTATCCCCGAAGAAGAGATAGAAAACTTGCTGAAAATCAAGAGTAATGACAAAATCCTCGTTCGCGAAATTCTTGCCAAGTCCCTGGCCAAAAACCGGCTCGATCCGGCAGAAATGGCCGTGCTTCTCAATGTGGATGATCCTGATTTGGTTGAAGAAATCAAAGAGGGCGCCCGGACATTGAAAAAAATGATTTACGGTAATCGTATCGTTTTGTTTGCGCCGCTTTACGTCGGTAACAAATGCATCAACAACTGTACTTATTGCGGTTTTCGCAAGAGTAATCAGGCTTTGGTTCGCAAAACGCTGACCATGGATGAGCTCGAAACCGAGGTTCGCTCGTTGGAGGACAAAGGGCACAAACGTCTGATAATGGTTTATGGCGAACATCCGCTTTACAATCCGGAATATATTGCGGGCACCGTGCGCAAGGTTTATTCCGTCAGAGAAGGCAGGGGCTCAATCAGACGTGTGAATATCAATGCTGCCCCGTTGGATGTGGAAGGTTTCAAAACGGTAAAAGCGGCCGGTATCGGCACATACCAGATTTTTCAGGAAACCTACCATCAGCCGACCTATCGTTCGGTTCATCCCAGCGGGCTGAAGGCTGATTATTTATGGCGTTTGTTTGCGTTTGACCGGGCTATGGAAGCCGGAATTGACGATGTCGGCATGGGGGCGTTGATCGGATTGTATAATCATAAATTCGAAGCGCTGGCCATGTTGTATCACACCATTCATCTGGAACGGAAATTCGGCGTCGGACCGCATACGATTTCTTTTCCGCGGATTGAACCGGCCATCGGAACAGATTATGCCGATCATCCGCCTTATGCTCCGACGGATGAAGAATTTATGCGGATGATTGCGGTGATTCGTCTGGCGGTGCCGTATACCGGAATGATATTGACGGCCCG
>CASFLC010000087.1 GCA_949295475.1 uncultured Pseudomonadota bacterium | reverse complement strand
GAAGGCGGTCACACGGTTGGAGCCGGTGTTGTAAGCCAGATTATTAAATAAGAACCTAACCAAACAAGTTTCTTTCGCAAGAAAGAGAGAACGAAAAACTCCCCGCTCGGGTCCTTCCCGGGTCGGGAGTTTTTCTTTGGCGCGCAAAGCTGTCAGTTCAGTTCTTCAATGATTTTATAAATGCGGCTTTTGCGTTTTTTGGGAAAAGGAGCCACCGGGTGTTTATGAGCTATTGACTTATAGTACAGAACAAGAAAAAGGCGGGTTGAATAAGTCAGGCCGAGTTTTTCGTTTTTGGCATTTTCGATGAGCTCAATTAATTGATTTTTTGTGATGCTTTCACGATAACAAACATCGTCAATCGCGTCCCACTCTTTGTTGCACAGGCGCATGCTGGTGCGCCGGTTGTTAATATTGAGTATTTTGTTTGCCAATTTCGTCATTGCTTTTGCTACTGTGTCGTAGTTTGTTCTATAGTTGTATTAATTTGAGAATATATTATATAAATTTAATTTGCAACCAAAAAATGAAAATCAATACATGTCACAGAAAAGAGTTGCTAAAAGATTGTATTTTCAATATTCTTTTGTATTCAAAGGTTGATGTTTCCGTTTGCTGGTTATAAAAAATTGTGCCGTAATTGTTTAAAACGTTTTCAGTATGTTGAGCCGGTGGCGGAAAATTTGATTGTTTTTGATTGAAAGATGAGGCCGAGTATTTTTTTGAGAAGGATAAAAACTATTTTGTCGTTTAATTGTCTTGTTTTGTCTAAAGTTGTCATCGAAGCGAGAGGAAAAAGAAATTTATCCGCGAATCGGCTATTTGACTCAAAGAGAGTCATATAAAGGGATTCGGGGCTGATAAAAATGAAAAAAATGTATTTTTTTGCTTGCAATCTAAGTTTGTCTATGGTACAAGGAGCCCACGAGTTTTGTGAAGCCCCCTGCGGGTGGCAGCAAACTCTGATATAAAACATATCGCAGCGCCCGGTTTTTTGGGTTTTGCAGAGTTTAACATTTTTAGATGGCAAACTTCTGAACAAGTGTTTTGCCGTCTAGTTATAGGAAAAGTATTTAATGATGGATACACAAAACATAAGAATTCGCCTCAAGGCTTTTGACCACCGTTTGCTTGATTTGTCTACAAAAGAAATTGTGCATACAGCCAAAAGAACCGGGGCTAATGTAAGAGGGCCGATCCCTCTGCCGACCAGAATTGAGAAATTTACGGTAAACCGTTCTCCGCATGTTGACAAGAAGTCGCGCGAACAGTTTGAAATCCGTACTCATAAAAGACTTCTGGATATCGTAGATCCCACGCCGCAGACTGTTGACGCTTTGATGAAGCTGGATTTGGCTGCCGGCGTAAATGTTGAAATTAAATTATAATCGTTAATGTTGGCTTTCACTCGTGGGAGGTCAACCAATTAAGAAAAGGAAAAACTAATAATGCGTACGGGTCTAATCGCAAAAAAGCTTGGAATGTCCCGCATATTTGAAGCAGACGGAACCCATGTTCCGGTAACTGTTTTGTCTGTGGACGGACTGGAAGTTGTCGACGTCAGAACCATGGAGCGCGACGGATATACCGCCGTCCAGCTCGGAACGGGTTCCGTTAAGGCCAAGAATCTTTCCAAGCCGTTAAAAGGACATTTTGCCAAGGCTAACGTTGAGCCGAAAAAGAAGCTGGCTGAGTTCAGAGTATCCGAAGACTGCCTGCTGTCCGTCGGCGATAAATTATCTGTAGAACATTTTGTTCCCGGTCAGTTTGTTGACGTTTGCGGAACATCAATCGGTAAGGGTTTTGCCGGTGTTATGAAACGCCACAACTTTGCCGGTTTGGAAGCCAGCCACGGTGTTTCCATTTCTCACCGTTCTCACGGTTCTACAGGACAAAGACAAGATCCCGGCAAAGTCTTCAAAGGCAAAAAAATGGCCGGCCATATGGGTGATGAGCGGGTGACCGTTCAAAATCTGAAGGTTGTGGCCGTTGATGCGGACAAAGGCTTAATTATGGTAAAAGGCGGCGTTCCCGGTTCCGAAAACAGCTGGGTATATGTTACCGATGCCATTAAAAAGCCGGCGACTGTTAAACTGCCGATGCCTGCCGGTTTGAAAAAAGCTGATGAACCTGTTGCAGTTAAAGCTGAAGCCGAAACCTCAGCTGATAATGCATAGAGATTAAAGGATTGAAATGATGAAACAGGACATCTTAAATTTAGATAACAAAAATGTCGGTTCCATTGAACTTGACGAATCGATTTTCGGTTTGGAAGTCCGTCCCGACATTTTGCACCGCGTGGTGGTTTGGCAGCTGGCCAGACTGCAGTCCGGTAACCATAAAACCAAGGGCCGTTCGGAGGTTGCTCTGACCCCGGCAAAGCCGTTTAAGCAAAAAGGCGGCGGCCGTGCCCGTCAGGGTTCCCGCAAAGGAACACAGTTCCGCAAGGGCGGTATCGTTTTTGGTCCGGTTGTACGCGACCATTCGCACGAGCTGACCAAAAAATTCAGAAAACTCGGTCTGAAGACGGCTCTTTCTGCGAAAGCTAAAGAGGGTAAACTTGTTATTATCGACGAAGCAAAACTGTCGGCTCCCAAAACCAAAGAGCTCCAGAATAAACTGGCAGCCTGCGGTTTGACCAACAGCTTGTTTATCGACGGTAAAGAGGTTGACATGAATTTTGCTCTGGCTTCCAGAAATATCATTGGAGTTGACGTTTTGCCGACTATCGGTGCCAATGTTTACGACATTCTGAGAAAGGATAAGCTGGTGTTGACTAAGGACGCAGTTGTTTGCTTAGGAGAAAGATTGAAATGAGTAAGTCTAAAAAAACAAACAATGTAACTGCCAAAATGTATGATACTCTCGTACGTCCGGTTATTACCGAGAAATCCATGATTTCTTCCGAGGCCGGAAAGGTTACGTTTATGGTTCCTTTGTCTGCTACCAAAGACGATGTTAAGGCTGCGGTCGAAACCATCTTTAACGTCAAGGTAAACAAGGTAAATACAATTCGTCAGTTCGGTAAGGAAAAACGCTTTAAAGGTTATATCGGACAGCGTTCCGATTTCAAAAAAGCGGTTGTTACCTTGGCCGAGGGTCAAAATATTGATGTTACAACAGGAATATAAGACATGGCATTAAAGAATTATAAGCCCACATCTCCTGGACTTCGTCAGCTCGTTATCGTCGACAGAGGCGAGCTGTATAAAGGTAAACCCGAAAAGACGCTGACCATCGGTTTGACCAAAACCGGCGGACGCGATAACTTCGGTCATGTTACCAGCCGCAAAATCGGCGGCGGTCATAAACGCAAACTGCGTATCATTGACTTTAAACGTAATAAATTTGACAACGAGGCGACTGTTGAGCGAATCGAATATGATCCCAATCGTTCCGCATTCATTGCTTTGATTAGTTATGAAGACGGCGAAAAGGCTTATATTCTGGCTCCGCAGAGACTGAAAGCCGGCGACAAGATTGTTTCTTCCGCCAAAGCGGATATTAAGCCGGGTAATGCAATGCCTCTCAAAAACATGCCGGTCGGCACCATTATTCATAATGTCGAGCTGAAGGCGGGCAAAGGCGGCCAGTTGGTTCGTTCTGCCGGCTGCTATGCTCAGCTGGTCGGTAAAGATGCCGGTTACGCTCAATTGAAACTGAGTTCCGGCGAGCTCCGGGTTGTTCGTGAAGAGTGTCTGGCTACGGTCGGCGCCGTTTCCAACCCCGATAACCAGAACAGATCGCTTGGTAAGGCCGGGCGTAACCGCTGGCTGGGAAACCGTCCGGTATCCCGCGGTGTCGCCATGAACCCGGTCGATCACCCGCACGGCGGTGGTGAAGGCCGTACTTCCGGCGGTCGCCATCCGGTTACTCCGTGGGGCAAACCGACGAAGGGTTATAAAACTCGTACTAATAAAAAGACGGATAAATTCATTATGAGAAGCCGTCATGAAAACAAAAAGAAATAAGGAGAAACGCTAATGACACGTTCCGTATGGAAAGGGCCGTTTGTTGATGGCTATCTTCTCAAAAAAGCTGAGGCTGCAAGATCTTCCAGCCGTAATGAGGTGATTAAAATTTGGTCTCGCCGTTCCACCATGCTGCCGCAGTTTGTCGGTTTGACTTTCGGTGTGCACAACGGTCACAAGTTTATTCCCGTTCTGGTTACCGAAGACATGATCGGCCATAAGTTTGGTGAATTTGCTCCGACCCGTACATTCTACGGTCACGCAGCAGACAAGAAAGCTAAGAGAGGTTAATGATGAGCAAATCTAAAAATGCCAGAAGAGTAGAAGCGAACGAGGCTTTGGCCGTTTGCCATTCTATCCGCACCTCTCCGCGCAAACTGAACCTGGTTGCACAGTCCATTCGCGGACTGAATGCTTCCAAAGCAGTTGCCGAACTGAGCTTTTCAAAGAAGAGAATTGCCAAGGTTGCGTTGGCTGTTTTGCAGTCGGCTATTGCCAATGCT
>CASFLC010000086.1 GCA_949295475.1 uncultured Pseudomonadota bacterium | reverse complement strand
TACGCCGTAAAGCTCGCGCCGCCCTGCTCGGCCAATACCTTCGTGATCGCCGCCGTCAACGTCGTCTTCCCGTGGTCTACGTGTCCGATCGTCCCGATGTTGCAATGCGGCTTCGTCCGCTCAAATTTCTCTTTTGCCATTGTTTAAATATCCTACCTTGTTTATGTTGTTAAGACGTTTCCAGATAAGGGGAGAAAAAGTGGAGCGGGTGAGGGGAATCGAACCCCCGTCATAAGCTTGGAAGGCTTCTGCTCTACCATTGAGCTACACCCGCTTAATCTGCCTCTCATCAAGACCTGATCCCTAAAAATGGTGGAGGGGGATGGATTCGAACCATCGTAGACGAAAGTCGACGGATTTACAGTCCGTTGCATTTGACCGCTCTGCCACCCCTCCGTTTTATCCAAAATCAAGGAATGAGGATTTTTATCCTGTAGTAAAATCACTACATTGCAAATAATAGCATTTTGGCGTCATTGTCAACATATTTTTTATATAATTCTTAATTAATTCACAGTACACTTGGCCGAAACAGAACAATTCCGGAGAAGAAAGGCATGACAAAACTGGCTTTGACCGAAAAAAGAAACCCTGCCACCGTTGATATTGATCTAATGGATTCGCAGCAGATTGCCCGCACGCTCAACAATGAAGATAAAAAAGTCGCCCTCGCCATTGAAACCCAGTTGGAACCGATTGGCCGGGCCATTGAACTAATCGCGCAGGCTTTTTTGCAGGGCGGCCGGCTGGCTTATTTCGGCGCCGGAACCAGCGGACGCCTCGGGGTTTTGGACGCCTCCGAATGCTGGCCGACCTTCGGCGTGGAGCACGGTATGGTCAATGGCTTTATTGCCGGCGGCGACCGGGCGCTCCGTTTTTCGATTGAAAATTCCGAAGACAGCGCGGAACTGGCGCTTGAAGATTTGAAAAAGTTTAATCCCAATCCAAAGGATGTCGTCGTCGGCATTTCGGCCAACGGCGGCCCCCGCTACGTCCTCACTGTGCTGGAAGAAGCGCAGAAACGCGGCTGCAAAACCATTGGTATCAGCTCCAATCCCGAAGCCGAACTCCGAAAGTTTTCGGATATTTTCATCAACCCGGTTGTCGGCGAAGAAGCGATAACCGGTTCCTCCCGCATGAAATCGGGAACCGCCCAGAAAATGATTCTCAACATGCTCTCCACCGGCGCCATGATTCGCATTGGTAAAGTTTACCAAAACTACATGATTGACGTCCGAATGGTTAACGAGAAACTGATTGATCGCGGCCGCCGATTCGTTTCGGAAATTGCAGGCGTTTCCTGTGACGAAGCCGCCGAACTTCTAAAAGCCTCTGGCAACAAGGTCAAAACCGCCTGCGTCATGGGAATCAAAAAATGCGATAAATCGATCGCCGAACAACTTCTGAAGCAACATAACGGCATTTTAAGAAGGATAATCTGATGCAAAAAAGAAACAAACGCCCGACCCCGAACAAAGCACCGTTGATTATCTACGGCAGACATGCGGTTATCGCCGCCCTGAAAAACCCCGAACGTCGTATCGGACGTCTGCTCTGCACGGCCGAAAACGCGGTCGAAATTCACGGTTTGATAAATCCGTCGCAACTCAAAATCACCGATAAAAAAGAAATCGACAAACTGCTGCCGCCGGAGGCCGTCCACCAGGGTTTCGCCCTTTATTGTCAGGAACTGCCTGCCGTCAGCATTGAAGACGTGATAGAATTGGCTGCCGGGAGAGAAAAGTGTCATATTCTGATTTTGGATCAGGTAACCGACCCGCAAAACATCGGTGCGATTATTCGTTCTGCGGTTGCTTTTAATACCCTGGCGCTGATTTTGCAGGACAAAAATTCCCCGGCCGAAAGCGGCGCCCTTGACAAAGCCGCTGCCGGCATGATTGAACACCTGCCGATATGCCGGGTCACCAACCTTTCCCGAGCCGTTGAACAACTCAAAAAAGCCGGCTTCTGGATTATCGGCATGGACGGCTATGCCCAAATGTCGGTCGACCGGCTCCGCAAAGGCGGAAAAAACGCCGTCATCATGGGATCCGAAGGAAAAGGAATGCGCCGTCTGATTGAAGAAAATTGCGACATCACCGTCAAACTGCCGATGAACGAAAACGTTGAAAGCCTGAACGTCTCCGTCGCCGCAGCCATTGTTTTATATGAAATAAACAAATAATCTTGCGGATTCATGATATTTTTAACTTTTAAGCTTATATTGGCAGCATCTTTCTCGGGAGAAACACATGGCTGCGACAATAGAAATCATTGACCTGTGCAAGAATTTCGGGCTGCTGCGGGCGGCCCAAAACATTTCGTTCACGGCATATCAGGGAGAAGTCATTGCCCTGCTGGGCCCCAACGGCGCAGGAAAATCGACCCTCATGAACATGATAACAGGCTATCTGGCGCCGACCTCAGGAGAAATAAAAATCCTCGGCAGAGACATCCGCTCGGCACCGCTGGACGCCAAAAACCAAATCGGCTTTTTGCCCGAAGGATCTCCGTTGTATCCGGACATGAGCGTCAAAGATTTTTTAAGTTATATGGCGGAACTGCGCGGTCTCTTCAAAGAAGAAAAAAAGGCACGGTTGCAAAAAATTGCCGCGGATGCCAAAATTACCGACATCTGGACTCAAAAAATTGAGACCCTTTCCAAGGGCTATCTGCGCCGGGTCGGTTTTGCCCAAAGCCTGTTGTCGAACCCTCCGATTCTTTTGCTGGACGAACCGACGGACGGACTTGATCCCAATCAAAAAGAACACATCCGCAAAATGATAAGCGACATGGCGCCGGACAAAACCACCATCATCTCCACGCACCTGCTGGATGAGGCAGAAACTATCGCCACCAGAATTATCCTGATGAGCCGGGGTGAAATAAAAGCCGACGGCACGCTGGATCAGATTTTGCGCAAAAACAAAAGCTCCTCTTTGGAAGATGTTTTTAAGAAACTGACGGAGGAATCCAAATGAACAAATTGTCCGTAGTCGTCAAAAACGAATTTTACCGCTATTTTATCTCTCCGCTGGCTTATGTTTACCTGATAAGCTTCTTGGTTTTAAATGGTTCCTTTGCCGTTTATTTCGGCCATTTCATGACCCGCGGCCAGGCAGATCTGCTTCCGATGTTCATTTATCAGCCCTGGCTGTATCTTTTGTTTCTTCCCGGAATTTCAATGCGTCTTTGGGCAGAAGAATTCCGCACCAAAACAATCCTCCAGATTATTACGATGCCGGTATCCGTCACGGCGCTGGTCTGGGGAAAATTTTTGGCCTCCTGGCTGTTTTGCGCTGTCGCCCTGATTTTGACTTTTCCCTTTTGGATAACCGTCAACATTCTCGGTCAACCGGACAATACGGTAATTTTAATCAGCTATCTTGGAAGTTTTTTGCTTGCCGGCTGCATGCTGACCATTTCCCAAACCATGTCCGCCCTGACCAAAAATCAGGTGATCGCTTTGGTCTTGTCGGTCATTGCCAACTTGATCTTCTTCTTATCCGGTGTCGAATATGTTCTGGGATTTTTCCGTGGTTTCATGCCGTTCTCAATTATTGACATGATCGCCTCTTTCAGCTTTCTGACCCATTTTGACACCATTATCCGCGGCCTGATTGAAGCGCGGGATATTGTCTTTTTTGCCTCGCTGATAATCTTGTTCAACTTCACCACGGTTTTGATTATCAGTTTCAAAACCTCGGGAACCACCGCCTGGCTCAAATCCAACCGCCGCGCCTATTACATTTTTGTTTTTGCGTTCCTGCTGTTGGGCTTCTGCGGCGTCAATCTGCTGGCCAACAATCTGCTGCGCCGGATTCGTTTTGATTTCACCGATGAAAAAATATTTACCCTCACCGATTCCACCCGCAAAATTTTGAAACGCCTCCCCGAACCGGTGCTGGCCAAACTCTATTATTCGCCCATTCTCGGACAGCGCAACCCCGAAGTCCGCCTGATGTTTGACCAGATACGCCTGATGCTGCAGCAGTATGCGGCGCTTTCCGACGGCAAATTTTCATTCCGGATATACAATCCCGAACCGTTCAGCAACATCGAAGACCGGGCGCTGAACGCCGGCCTGCAGCCGCTGCCGATTATCGACAGCAACACCAACGCTTACTTTGGACTGACGCTGACCGACGAAACCGACCGCCGCCAGGTCATTTCCTTTTTTCCGTTGGAAAGAAAAGAGTTGTTGGAACAAGATTTGACCGAAGCCGTCTACCTGCTCAACCATCAAAAAAAGAATTTGGGGCTCATCACCTCGCTGCCGATGTTTGAAGACATCATCGAAAACGTGGTAACGTCCAAGTGGGAAATCATCAAACGCCTTCAAAAATTCTATAATGTCGTCACCATCGACAATACTTCTTCCGACCTGAATAATCTTGACGTTTTGCTTATCGCCCATCCCCGGGAACTGAGTCCCCGGCTGCTGAAGCAAATTCAGGATTTCAGTTACAACGGCGGAAAGATTTTATTGTTCATGGACATTGCAGCCGAAGCGCCGCGGATTTTCTCACCGGCGACTCAGGAACTAAAGCCCTCGGAATTAGGTGATTTGCTGGAAGGCTGGGGCATCAAATTCCACGATAATCTGACCGTAGCGGATCTTGGCAACTCCTCAACCATTGACGCGACGCAGGATTACAAAAGCAACCCGAATTTCACGCAGGATCTTATTCAGTTTTACATCACCGGAAACGGCTTTAACCGTGATTTTAAAACCACTTCGCTGCTTAAAAAAATGATGCTGACTTCAGCCTCGGTTTTCACGCCGCTGCCGAATGCGGAAAACTACTTTATCCCTCTGCTTGAGGCCGGAGACAATTCCCAGCTGATGACCGCTGATGTTGTTTATAATGCAATACACCCGGCCGAAATCCTGCGCCACTTTGAAAAAGATGCCAACCCCAAATACATTGCCGCCCGGATCATTAGCAAAAATCGCCAAAAACCTTATGACCTGATTGTTGTCGGCGACAGCGACTTACTTTATGACAGCTTTTGGACAATCCACCAAACCATTCTGGAAAACAACTACTCCGTTCCGATTCTTGATAATGCCAACTTTGTTTTCAATGCGCTGGATACCCTGCTCGGCGATGATACGCTGACCGGCCTGCGCGGCAAAAGCATCCGCTCCCGCACCTTTGAAGAGCTGGAAAACAGGCGCAAACAAGCTCTCCGTGAATTTAAAATAAAAGAAAAAGACATTTTCGATAACATTGAAAAAACCAAACAGGGACTTCAGGAAATCTGGAACAAAAAGAATTTTGAAGAAAGGAGCGCTTTCACGCCGGATGAACTTGCCGTCATCGCCGGCATCCGCCGGACAATGGATACACAGCGGCAGGAACTGTTCAACATCCGCAAAGAATTAAATGCCGATATCCGGGAAACCGCCGTCTGGGTCAAATTCGTCAACATCTATGCTTTGC
>CASFLC010000085.1 GCA_949295475.1 uncultured Pseudomonadota bacterium | reverse complement strand
TACGCCGTAAAGCTCGCGCCGCCCTGCTCGGCCAATACCTTCGTGATCGCCGCCGTCAACGTCGTCTTCCCGTGGTCTACGTGTCCGATCGTCCCGATGTTGCAATGCGGCTTCGTCCGCTCAAATTTCTCTTTTGCCATTTTATTCTCCAATAAAATAAAATTAAGTAGTTAAATAAAAAATATCATCTTCGCCTGATGCAAAAGACATCGGAGCAATCAAGAAACACAAAACTTCTCAATTACTCCGTATCTCTTCAAACATTAGGCATTCTTTGCTTTTACCTTGTCCGCAATATCTTTCGGAACCTCAGCGTAATGGTCAAACACCATGGTAAACTGAGCGCGGCCCTGAGACAGCGAACGCAGCGTGTTAACATAACCGAACATATTGGCCAGCGGAACGGAGGCATCAATCACGCGGGCATTGGCGCGCTGATCCATACCGTTAACCATACCGCGGCGGGAATTCAAGTCACCGATGATATCACCCATATATTCTTCCGGCGTTACCACTTCAACTTTCATAACCGGCTCCAGCAGTTTCGGATTAGCCTGACGCATGCCTTCGCGGAAGGCGGCGCGGGCGGCAATTTCAAAACACATAACATTGGAGTCGACTTCATGATAAGCGCCGTCATACAGGGTGCATTTCACGCCGCTGACCGGATACCCGGCAATAACACCGGCATCCATCGCGGAGCGCAAACCTTTTTCGACACCGGGGATATATTCCTTCGGAACATTACCGCCGACAACGGTATTTTCGAACTCAAAGCCGTTATACCCTTCAATCGGTTCAAAATGAATTTTAACCTTGGCAAACTGACCGGCGCCGCCGGACTGTTTTTTATGGGTATATTCGACATCGCAGGGCTTGGTAAAGGTTTCGCGGTAAGCAACCTGAGGCTCGCCGACATTGGCGTCTACTTTGAATTCTCTCTTCAGACGGTCAACGATAATTTCAAGGTGCAACTCGCCCATGCCTTTAATAATGGTCTGCCCGCTGTCCGGATCGGAAGCCACCTTAAAGGAAGGATCTTCCATTGCCAGACGAGACAAAGCCAAGCCCATCTTTTCGACGTCGGCTTTGGTTTTCGGTTCAACGGCCAATTCAATAACCGGTTCCGGAAATACCATGTTCTCCAAAACAATCGGCTTCGAGGCGTCGCAAAGAGTATCACCGGTCGTTGTATCTTTCAAACCGGCCAGTGCGACGATATCTCCGGCATGCGCTTCTTTCAAATCCTCACGCTTGTTTGAATGCATCAAAAGCATGCGGCCGACGCGTTCTTTTTTATCTTTAACCGAGTTATAGACATAAGAACCGGCAGTCATGGTACCGGAATAAATACGGGTAAAAGTCAAAGAACCGACAAACGGGTCGTTCATGATCTTAAAAGCCAAGGCTGCCAACGGTTCATCGTCGCTGGGATGTCTGACTTCTTCTTTATCCGTTCCGGGCTGAACACCTTTAATCGACGGAATATCTACCGGAGAAGGCAGATAATCAATAACCGCATCCAACAAAGGCTGAACACCTTTGTTTTTAAAAGCAGTACCGCAGAACACCGGCACAAAATGCTGAGCCAAAGTTCCCTTGCGAATACATTTCTTCAGCGTTTCGACGGAAACTTCTTTGCCTTCCAGATAATCTTCCATGGCCTGCTCGTCTTCTTCGACAGCCATTTCGACCAACTGATGATGATATTCCTCGGCTTTTTCCTTAAGATCAGCCGGAATTTCCTGAATTTCAATCGGAGAATCGGCCGTATCGCCGGTATAAACGATTGCGTTCATATTCAGCAAATCGACAACGCCACGAAAATCGGCTTCGGCACCAATCGGCAGCTGCATCGCCAAAGGTCTGGCCCCCAGACGGTCGACGATCATGTCCAGGCAACGGAAGAAGTTGGCACCGATACGATCCATTTTATTGCAAAAACAGATGCGCGGAACACCATATTTGTCAGCCTGTCTCCAAACCGTTTCGGACTGAGGTTCGACACCGGCGACCGAATCAAAGACGGTAATTGCGCCGTCCAAGACGCGCAGCGAACGTTCAACCTCGACAGTAAAGTCAACGTGTCCGGGCGTATCAATCAAATTGATTCGATGATCTTTCCAAAAACAGGTTGTTGCGGCAGAAGTAATGGTAATACCGCGTTCCTGCTCCTGTTCCATCCAGTCCATGGTTGCGGCGCCTTCATGCACTTCACCGATTTTGTGTGTCTGTCCGGTATAGTAAAGAATACGCTCACTGGTAGTAGTTTTACCGGCATCAATATGAGCCATAATACCGATATTTCTGTACAATTCCAATTTATGTGTACGAGCCATTGTATTTTCCCTATACGTTGCAGATTAAAACTTATAATGGGAGAAAGCCTTGTTGGCTTCGGCCATTTTATGAGTATCCTCGCGTTTCTTGACGGCGGCACCCTTATTGGCGACAGCATCCAGCAATTCATTGGCCAGTCTGTCGGTCATTGTGGTTTCCGAACGTTTCTGAGCGGCTTCGATAATCCAGCGGATGGCCAGAGCCTGACGACGGTCCGGACGAACCTCCATCGGCACCTGATAAGTTGCACCGCCCACGCGGCGGGATTTAACTTCCACCATCGGCTTAACATTGTCGATAGCCTCGTTAAAAATTTTTAAAGCGTCTTGTTTGGACTTGGCGGCAATAATATCAAAAGCCGAATAAACAATTTTCTCGGCAACAGCCTTCTTGCCGTGTTCCATAACGTTGTTGATAAATTTGGCAACTACCTTATCGCCGTACTTGGCATCGGGCAGTATAACTCTTTTTTCAGCTGTATGACGACGTGACATCTTCTATACTCCTTATTTCGGTCTCTTGGCGCCGTACAGAGAACGACGTTGACGACGTTTAGATACACCCTGAGTATCCAAGGTACCACGAATGATATGATAACGAACACCAGGTAAGTCTTTTACACGGCCGCCTCTAATCAGTACCACTGAGTGTTCTTGAAGATTATGACCTTCACCAGGGATATAACTGATTACTTCAAAGCCGTTAGTCAGACGAACGCGAGCCACTTTACGCAAAGCGGAGTTCGGTTTTTTCGGGGTCGTTGTATAAACCCTTGTACAAACACCGCGTTTTTGAGGGCAAGCTTTCAAAGCCGGAACTTTGTTTCTCTTCACTTTGGGTGTTCGTGATTTACGAATTAACTGATTAATTGTAGGCATCACAAATTTCCTTAAAGTATTATTATTGTTACAAAAATCTCCCGAAAAAGACCCGTGCGGCAGACAAACCTGAAGCCTCCTGTCCTTTTCAAGAGTCTCGGCATACTAGATTCATAAATCTCCGAAGTCAACCCCTTTTTACAAAAAAAGCGTTTTTTGAGTCCAAAAAAGCTTTACCTTTCATTAACTTTTCTTTTTTTTCGATTCGCTGTGTCGCGGCCAGATTCAAATCAAAAGAAAAACAGTGCGCCGGCCGCCGTCGTCTTTTTGAGTCAATTTGAGTCCAACGGCCGCAAAAAAAAGCGTCAAAAGACGCTTTTTGTAATAATGTCCCTCACCACATGCTTCCCCGGCCGAAACCCAAGAAACACCCGACCAAAACGACTCCCAACCAAACAGGAACCATATTGATTCGATGTAAAATCTTCGCCAGCTGCTCTTTTGAACGCATTGAGGGCGTAACATAAACTTTTTCACTGCCGTCAAACTGCAAATAAGAAACTTTTAATCCCGCATGCATTTTGTCATCGAAATTATAATACAAAGCTCTAACTTCTTTTCTGCCTGTTCGACACTCAATAAAAAAGCTGTTGGCGGTTTCACTGAATTGTAACACACCCTGTCCATAATCTTTAACACCGGGAACATAAAAAAATGTCCCGTAGCACAGCAAAACCAAAACCGTGCAAAACACAATAAACACTTTCATACATACTAATTTTTTTTCATAAATATCTTGCTCGGACAATTTATCATAAAAAACATTTTATGCAACTTAATTCTGCCGGCTTATCCGCACAACTTAAAAAAATCTTGCCATCGGCCGAATAAAAGTCTAACCTCTGCATATCTTTATTTTTATAAACAGAGGTTTTTATGACGGAACAAAAACAAGACTTGGCTTCAGCCAAAAGAACCATAGACAAAGAAGTTGAAGCGTTGCGCATGATGGAAGACGAGCTTGACGACAATCTTGTCAAAGCGTTGGACATCATGCAAAAAACGGCCGGGCGCATTATCGTTACCGGCATGGGCAAATCCGGACACGTCGGCACCAAAATTGCCGCAACGCTGGCCTCCACGGGAACCCCGTCCTTTTTTGTTCATCCGGGAGAAGCCAGCCATGGCGATCTTGGCATGCTCACTGCTGACGATTCGGTAATTGCCATTTCCAACAGCGGCGAGACCAAAGAGCTTTCCGATATCATTATTTATTGCAAAAGATATGGCATTCCGTTGATTGCCGTCACCAAAAACCCGGACAGCGCCCTTGGCCGTGCCGGGGACGTGTTGCTGAAACTCCCCGATGACGGAGAAGCCTGTCCGCTGGGCCTGGCGCCGACCTCGTCAACCACCGCCACAATGGTGCTGGGCGATATTCTGGCCATTTGCATGCTTGAACGCAAGGGATTTTCCAAAACCGATTTCAAACAACGCCACCCGGGCGGAAAGCTTGGCGCCTTTTTGCAAAAGGTTTCGGATCTCATGCACACCGGTGACGAAGTTCCTTTAATCGACGAAAATGCTTCCATGCAGGAAGCCCTGCTCACCATGACTTCCAAAATGCTGGGCTGTGTCGGTATCGTCGACCCCGCAGGAAACTTGGAAGGCATAATCACCGACGGCGACCTCAGACGCAATCTGAGTCCTCAGATTCTCACCAAAAAACCGTCGTCGGTCATGACCCGCAATCCCCAAACCATTGCCCCCGACGTTTTGGCGGCGGAAGCTCTGGGCGTGATGAACAACACCGGCAAAGGCATTACTCAGCTGTTCGTCGTTCAGGACGGAAAACCGGTCGGAATTATTCACATGCATGATTGTCTGCGTGCCGGAGTAGCCTGATTGTTTGATAAAAGCAAAATAGACCGCTATTTCAATGCTGACGCCGAAGCCATGTTTTCGGCCACAATGCCTAGAGTCAGCAAGCATACCCGTTTTGTGCGCATTGCCAAACTGGTTTTGCCAAGTGCCGCAGCCGTATTAATCGGCCTGCTGCTGATTTTCCCGTCGCTAAAAAAAGACGCCCGGGAATTCAAGCTGGACATCACCCGCCCCAAACAGGGCGAGCTGGAAAAGCTGCATGTTGAAAACACGGTTCTTTATATCACGGATAAAAACAACAAAATCAATAATTTCATTGCCGAGCGGATAGACGAAACCTCTCCGGGCTCAAAACTGATCAAATTGATAAAGCCAGAAGGTTTGCTCCCGGTCGGAGACGCCAACTGGGCCAACATCAAAGCTCCCACCGGTTATTATGACCAAAACCGCAACGTCATACGGCTCACCGACAACGTCGAACTCTTCTATAGCGAAGGAATGACCGTCTATACCTTTGATGCCGACTATGACTTCAAAACCGGACACGGCATCGGTGTCAATCAGGTGAAGGCTCAGGGATATTTCGGAGATTTGATTGCCGACGGATTCGAATTTTACAATCACGAAGATCTTCTGATTTTCACCGGCCACAACGATATAACCATCAAAGAAGAAAGCCTGAGGAACCAATAGAATGAAATTGCTTCTCCTGACCGTTTTATGCACATTTTGCTTTTTGCCTGAACTGCGCGCCGAAGATATCGACATCACCGCCGAAGAAAAGGTTGAATGGCACCAGAAAGAACAAAAAATCGTGGCTGTCGGTGACGCCGTCGCCGCCAAAAAAGATATGAGCATCCGCGCCGATCGGTTAATCGGCTATTACGCCGGCCGCACCACCTCAACCAAAGGCAAAAGTGCCATCACCAAAGTCGAGGCCCGCGGCAAAGTAATCATGAAGTCGCCCCGCGCCTCGGCTTTCGGCGACACGATGGATTACGACCTGATTCAAGATGTTGTCATTCTCCGCGGAGATCCTGCCAAAATCGAAACCAAAGCGGAAAGCGTCACCGCCAAAGACAACATCACCTATTACCCGCAGGAACAAAAAGCCGTTGCTTTCGGAAATGTTGAGGCCGTTGACAAAGAAGGAAACCATCTTTATTCAGACAAAATGATAGCTTTTTTTGAAAAATCCGCCGCCTCGGATAAAAAATCCGAAACGCAGAACATGGAGCTTGAAAAAGTTGAAATTTACGGCAACGTCAAAATCGTGACCAAAGATGCCGTTGTGACCGCCGACAAAGGCCTTTATCTCCCCAAAACCGGAAAAGTCAGACTGTTTGACAATATTGTTATCAAACAAGACACCAACATTCTGCGGGGCGATCAGGCCGAAACAGATTTGAACACGGGCATCAGCAAACTGATTGCCTCCGGCAAGAATCAACGGGTTAAAGGCGTCTTCAAAGAAAAGAGCGGCAACAAACAGACAAACACCCAGAAAACGGAAAAGAAACAATGAGCACCTCCTACACAGCAGAGTCAAAACTTGAAGTTTTCAATATCGGCAAAAAATATAAAAACCGGCCGGTACTGCGCAATGTATCTCTGAATGTCCGCCGCGGCGAAGCTGTTGGTCTGCTCGGTCCCAACGGCGCCGGGAAAACCACATGCTTTTACTGCGTTACCGGGCTGATTACGCCGGATTACGGCGACGTGCACATTGACGGACAGGACATCACCGACCTGCCGATGTACCGCCGCGCCCGCATGGGTATCGGCTACCTGCCGCAGGAAGCGTCCATTTTCCGCTCCCTGAGCGTGGAAGACAATATCAAGGCTGTTTTGGAAATTGTGATTGAAAACGAAAGCAAACGGGAAACCATGTTGGAGGAACTGCTTTCAGAATTTTCAATTGCCCATTTGCGCAAAAGCCCGGCCATCGCCTTGTCCGGCGGCGAGCGGCGGCGTCTGGAAATTGCCCGGGCATTAGCCAGCCAGCCGCATTATATTCTGCTTGACGAACCTCTGGCGGGAATTGATCCGATTGCCGTCGGAGAAATCCGTAACCTGGTTTCCCAGTTAAAGCACCGGGGGCTCGGCGTATTGATTACCGACCATAACGTGCGCGAAACCCTTGATATTACGGACCGGGCATATATCTTACACGGCGGAACGGTTTTGATGGAAGGCTCGCCCGATGAGATTGTTTCAAGCAAAGAAGTACGTACGGTTTATCTTGGCGACAATTTCTCCCTTTGACAAAACTGAATATCAGTTCAAGTTTAACCGGGATTAACAAACATGGCTCTGACTCCCAAACTGGAAATACGGCAGTCGCAATCTTTATTGATGACGCCCCGGCTGCGTCAGGCCATTAACCTGCTCCAGTTATCAAATCTGGAGCTGAACGAATTAATTGAACAGGAGCTAAACAACAATCCCCTGCTCGAAAAAGAAGACTCTCGGGAAGATGATGCCTCCGGAGAAACACCGCCAACCATAGACGACTATGATGACAACCGTTTGCCGGAACCGGAAGACGATTATACGCCGGACATAGATTGCGACAATCAGTTTGACGACTATGCCAGCGATCGGGAAGGCTACGATAACGGTAATGATTATGCATGGGAAGATTACGCTAAACGCAAATCCGCCGCTGCCGATGAAAATTTTGACTTCTATGAGCAAAAGCTGGCGGATTCTCCCTCGCTTTACCGGCTGATTGACGAGCAAATAGAACAAACTTTTTCCTCTCCCCGGCAAAAAATCATCGCCCGGCACCTGAGCCAGTATCTTGACGATGCCGGTTATTTTCGCGGACAGACCGATGACATAGCCCGAACTCTCAAAGCGCCTCCCCGGGAAGTGCACCAAATTCTGGAACAAATGAAAAATTTTGAACCATCCGGCCTTTTCGCGGAAAACCTGGCCGAGTGCCTGAGCATCCAACTCAAAGACATCAACCGCTTTGACCCGGCAATGGCCTGCCTGCTGGACCACCTGGATTTGCTGGCCGCACGCAAATTCAAAGAATTGCAGAAACTATGCAATGCCGACGCTGAAGATTTGGCCTCCATGATTGCCGACATTAAATCGCTTCAACCCAAACCAGCTGCCGCCTGCCAAAACGACATAACCGCCTACGTCATCCCCGATGTTTTTGTCCGGCGCGACCGGTTCGGTGGCTATCAGGTGGAGCTGAACACCCTCTCTCTGCCCAGACTTTTGATAAACCGCCGTTACTACAGCGAAATTCTGAATCGCAGCGGCAATGACAAAAATGCCCGGCGTTATCTTAAAGACAATCTTGGCCATGCCGGCTTTCTCATTCGGTCCATGCATCAGCGCGCCACAGCCATTCTGCGGGTCAGCGAAGAAATCGTCCGTCTTCAGCGGGATTTTTTTGAATATGGCATTGAACACCTGAAACCCATGTCTCTCAAAGATATTGCCTACAATCTGGAAATGCACGAAAGCACCGTCAGCCGCGTCACGGCCCGCAAATATATGCAAACGCCGCGCGGACTGTTTGAACTCAAATACTTTTTCTCCCAAGCCGCCGGAACTTATACCGGCGACGAAGAAACCTCGACCACAACCATCAAACACAAAATCAAACAACTGATAACCGAAGAAGAGCCTCAAAACATTTTGTCTGACGACAAATTGGTGGAACTTTTGGCCGGGGAAGGCATAAAAATCGCCCGCCGCACCGTTGCCAAGTACCGCGAAGCCATGAAACTGCCGACTTCCGCCGAACGCAAACGCCAAAAACGTCTAAAAAAATAACGTTCCCAGACATCGGAAGAGTTTTATGTTGACTTTTGGAGCGTTTTGGTATTATCTCAGATTTCAGATTGAAAAGTAAATCAAAAGATAGTAACATGTCTTTTGTAATCAAAACCGTAATAATTTAATGCAAGGAAGAATCATGAAAATTACATTATCTGGAAATCAAGTTGATATCGGAGACAGACTCCGCAACCACGTTGAAGAAAACGTCCTGAACGTAGTCAACAAATACTTCCCCGCGCCGGTCAGCTGCAATGTCTATTTCACCAAATCAGCCGACACTTTCACTGCGGAAGTAACGGTTCATCCTGCGAAAAACATTATCCTGAAAGGGACCGGTTCGGCAGGCGATCCTTATTCGGCTTTTGACGATGCCAATCAGCACATCGCAACCCGTCTGCGCCGCCACAAAACCAAATTAAATGACCATAAAGGCAAAACCGGCCTGGCCGAGATTGCCAATGAAGCCGTCTTCTCTCTGAACGAAGACGCCGAAGAAATTGACATTGACGATGCACCGCTGACGATTGCCGAGCTGGAAGCCAATATTCCGGTTTGCACAGTTTCCGAAGCCGTTATGTATATGGACCTTAACAACGAAAACGCCCTGATGTTCAAAAACAGCGCCAACGGCAACTTCAACATGGTATATCGCCGCAAAGACGGCAATATCGGCTGGGTTGAACCGAAAAGCGAAAATTAGTTTTAATAGACAAGAGGCGTCAAGCTTATGAATATATCTGAAATAATGACCGAAAAAAACGTTTTTATCGGCATTAAAGCAAATACAAAGCGTGAATTGCTGCAAACTCTGGCCGAACATGCCGCTAAGATTACCGGTTTGGATGAACGGACGATTTTCGATGCCTTTTTGGAGCGCGAAAATCTGGGTTCGACCGGTTTCGGAGGCGGGACGGCGTTGCCGCACGGACGCTTTGCCAATCTGGACAAAGTCCATGCGATTTTTGTGCGACTGGCGTCCCCGTTGGATTTCGATGCAATTGACGACAAACCTGTTGATTTGGTATTTGCGCTACTTTCCCCGGAAAACAGCGGTGCCGATCATCTGACGGCTTTGGCTCAGCTTTCCAGAATTCTCAAAGACGAATCTTTATGTGATCGACTGCGCCAAATGTCCAATCCGTTGGAAATATACGCGTTGATTAACAATCACGAATAAAATAAGCCCCGGCAGCGGGGCTTGTTTTTTTTGCAGATTCGAACCGGAATCAATGAACGCTCAAAGGCGTCAAGTCATTCTGCCGGGCCATAATAAAAGCAAAATCCCTGTCGTCTGTTGCGGCAATCCGTTCTCCGTCCGCGGCATAAATCAACCACATATAGCGTCCTTCATACATGGCGTGCTTGATAAAAGCAAAATTATCATCGTTCCATTCGCTCATTTCTTCGCGTAAATCCGGCGACAGCTCATCCCAATTTATTCTGTTTGGCATCTTTCTCACTCTGTTTATAATTTAGAAACACTTTACTGCTATAATTCTTAAATATTAGCTAACAAAAGCCCGTTAAAAACAGAAAGAGGCCCCATGTTTGTCAGTCTGAATAAAAAGATTATCTACAGTATTTTTTCGCTGTTTTTGATAACCTCAATAATCTTTGTATATACCTTTTACATCGTATACGGCAACAAAATTCAGGAAGAACAAAACTACTCCATTCAGCGAAACCAGCAATATATCGATCTTTTGTACCGCAATATCAATATCACTAAAGAATTCCGAAGAATTATAGCCAATCACCCTGAGATAAGCGTCACCCCGGGCATTCTGACAAGTATCTCAACCGACGCCAACGACGAAAAACAAATCAAGCTTCTGTCGTTGGAACAAAAGCAAATCCGGGAAAACACCCGTAGTTTTGACGAACGGTACAGAGCCATCAGCGAAAGTATGAAAATCTTGGGCATCAGTTCGATTCTGATTATTCTGGCCATTTTCTTTCTGGGATACCTGATTAACTGGTGGATTCTTTACCCGATCAACAAAATCACCGACGTTTCTCAAAAAGTCTCACAGGGAGACCTTTCCGTTCGAATAGAAAACCAAAAGCGCCCAAAATTCACCGACGAACTGTATTTTCTGACTATAACGTTTAACAACATGCTTGACAATCTGCGCAAATTTATTTCCGAGGCCAAAGAACAGGAAGCATTTTTGCAAGCACTGATTGACAGCATCCCCGACGGCATCCGCGTTATTGATAAAAACTACAACATTATCATCTCAAACAAGGCCTACCGCAAACAAGTCGGCGGCAGTCAGGCCAAATATACCAAATGCCACCAGGCGTCTCAAAATCTGAACATTCCCTGCTCCCGGGAAAAACAGTACTGCCCCGTTCAGGCCATTCTCAAAAACAAGCAGGATAACATCAAAGTTATTCAGCAATTCTGCGGGCATCCTTCCCGACACTTGTCAATCAACGCTGCCCCGCTGCACCACACCGGCAAAGAAAAATATATCGTTGAATCAATCCGTGACTTGAGCGATGACATCAATTTCTCTCATCAGCAAAAATTGTCTTCTCTGGGTTTCCTTTCTACTTCAATTGCCCATGAGATTAAAAATCACCTTGGCGCGTTGCGCATTATTACCGAACGCCTGATTGACAAATTTTATGCCAAACGCCCCGACGACGATGAAGAAAAGAAACATCTTACCCTGATTTACAACGAGTTGCTCAACTGCATTGATGTTCCCGAACGTCTTTTAAAATTGACCCGCAGCAACAGCGACGGCGAACAAAAAATAAACTGTGCGGCCGCCGTCGAAGACGTCATTGCCCTGCTTGACTTTGAGGCCAAAAGCAAAGGCATCAACATTTCCTTCGTACCGCCCAAAGAACCCGCCTGTATTTTCGGAAACGAGGCCGATTTTAAAATGGTGGCAATTAATATTATCCTCAACGCCCTCAAAGCCATTGAAGACAAAGGCGAAATAAATATAGAAATCAAAAAAAACGCCCGCGGCGTCAAAATATCTTTTGCAGATACCGGCGTGGGAATTCCGCCGGAAAACCTGAATCGTATTTTTGATCCGTTCTTTTCCGACGGACATGACAGTACGCAAAAAGGCAACGGCTTGGGCTTGTCAATATCTAAATCCATCGTAGAAAAATTCGGCGGACATATCCGCGTCAAAAGTAAAGTCGGCACTGGAAGTTGCTTTACGCTGTCATTTCCGCCGATAAAAAATCTTGCCAAAAAGAAATTATAGGTTTAATAATACTGACAACATAAATAAAAAAGGAATATTTTATGAGTAAAGAAGAGCTTCTGGAACTAAGCGGAGAAGTCATTGAAAAGCTTCCTAATGCCATGTTCCGGGTACGACTGGAAAACGGCGTCGAAATTCTGGCTCACACCGCCGGAAAAATGCGCAAATTTCGTATCCGCGTCATGGTCGGAGACAAAGTCGACATTGAAATGACGCCCTATGACCTTACCAAAGGCCGCATTACCTTCCGCCACAAAGATTAACCGGATACAAAAAAATCCTCTCTCCTGACATCGGAGAGAGGATTTTTCATAACAGGTTTCAAACCAACATGGTATTCAGCAACTCGGTACAATAGACCCGCAAATCCGGATCTTCCATCAAACTGAGTTTAAGATTGGCTCTCTCCAAATCCTTATTGGTACCGCAATCAAAACGAATAGCGTCACACAACACCCCGGTCAGTTTCATACCTCTCTCCGCAGCCAACCCCATGGCGTCCGCCAGATTAATTTCACCGTTATTGCCTTTCTTAACTTCCGGAAGAATATCCATAATTTCATTGGGAAGAATATAAGGTCCCATGCTGGCGTAATTAGAAGGAACATCTTCCAGCGCCGGCTTTTCGATTTTTCCCTTGGCATGAACAATCCGTCCGTCGCGCACCGCGCCGATAAGCGCACCGTAACGAACCATCTGTTCCCGGGGAAACTCCATAATATTTTCAACCATACCGCCGTATTCGTTGTAAACATCAAGCAACTGAGCCAAAACCCCCTTGCCGTGCAGATTAACATAAACATCGTCCGGCCACATCACCACAAAATCTCTGTCGCCGACAATGTCTTTTGCCATCAAAATCGCATGGCCGTTTCCTTTAGGCTCCGACTGTTCGGCAAAAGAAAACTTCATTCCTTCTGGAATAATGTCCTGAACAACTTTCAGCAAATCAAACTTGCCCTTTTCCTTCAAATGGTTTTCCAGCCATGGATACGGCGAAAAATGCTTTTCAAACAAATGTTTGCAGGATTGGTCGCTGTAAATAAATACAACTTCCTTAATGCCGATTTCGGCACAGGCGTCAACCGCATATTGAATAACGGGCTTGCTGTGCAGCGTCAAAAAACCCTTATGCAGGGCTTTGGTGGAAGGGAGATTGCGTGTTGACAATCCTGCAACGGGAAGAATGCAGACTTCAGGTTTTTTATTCATGTTATAAAACTCCAAATAATAAAAAATGTTTTTTTATTTATAAGGCGAATATAACATAAAAAAAGAATTCGACAAGTTTATTTCCTGATTACTCTACCCCTTTTTACAACGCCGGTTTCCGGTTCGGACGGACGCTCGGGCTCAGCTTTGTCCTTCGAAAAATCCAATACCCTGACCTTATCCTGAGAAGCCAGCTCCTCGGATTTTTCAATATCTTCTATATCCCGTGTCACCGTTACGCTTTTTCCGGTTTTTTTGATACTGATAACACCTGTGTTTTCTTCGACTTTACGTTCGATTTCCTCCCGGCGAAGCATCTGTGCATATTTGTTTTCTTCTTCCTTCACCCGATCCTCCGTATAGGATTTAAATGCGGCAATTTGGTCATCCATGGCTTTGACGTCGGCCTCCACGCTGCCTGCCGTTTTTTCCAGTTTGTCGTTATATGTACTGAGAACCCCGGCGTCATTCTGCTCCTTAACAACGGCGTATTCATCCAGAATAGCCTTATTTTGCGCCTCCAGAGCAGCATTTTTATCTTCAATAAACTTCCGCCAGCCGGCAATTTTCTCATCCACGTCCATTTCAAAATCGGTCACAATCAGAGAAAGCCTCTCGCCGAAACCGTCCCGCGCCGTGTTATAGTCAAACATCAGCGTCTTTGATCTGTTGTAGTTTTCAACCAGCTGTTGATACAATTGTTTCGCTTTTTCTTTCATATCTTCCAGATAAACCGATGCCAGCTCCGTTCTCATTTTTTCTATCGCACCGGCCGCTTGTCTGTTGTCTTCGGTAAGCCCGGCAATAATTTCATCGGTTAAATCCGAAGCTGAAGCCCGATTTGAAATTTTTGCCGCAGCAGAACTCTCGTCTTCCAGACGAAGTTTCAAAGACTGGTAAGAACTGCGCGCCTTATCACTGAAAGCAGCCTCGAATTTTTGTTGCAAATCCGGCATCAATCGTTCCTGAACATCTTTTAACAAAGCGTCGGAAATTTTTTTCTGCTCCCCGGCCAGATTTTTCAGACGGTTTTGTTCCGCCTCGACGACAGCCTTCTCCTGAGCGGCAATTTTATCCTGTCGGCTCTTATACAAATTAAACAGGGCGCTGACATCCACATCCGTCAACGGAGCGTTTATGTCTCCTTTCATAGAGAAAGAATACCCCGGAAGATAGCGCGGTTCGTCATATTTGACATTGAACAGCACATCCATTGTCCACGCAGACAAGCTGCCCCCGCCGTAAACATCTATTTTCAAACCGTTGTTGCTCAACGCAGCGTTGCTAAAAGTAAAGTTTCCGTCCTGAAAATCAAGTTTGCCGCTGAACTCTTTAAACGGCGAACGCCCCTTTTGCAGATTATCCTTCACCAAAGCCACCAACCCGTCCGTCGTCTCACGCGTCGTTATATCCGCATAGATATCGGCAAGATTCCAACCCTTTACGTCAAATCCTTTCAGTTTAATTTCAAGATTCCCTTTAAGTGTTTTAAACACATTGTCTAAACTTGACATATCGGCGTTAAAAACCGCACGATAATCGCCGGTCCCGCCGCTGAGGCCGTAAACCTTTCCGCTCAGCCCCAAACCGGAGGTGTCAATATTTTGCAAATCAGCCGTCAGCGACAATGCCGGATTCTCCTGCATATTCAGGGTCGCGTCTGCCGTCAGGGTTCCGCCTTTATAATCTCCTTTAATCCCCTTAAATTCAGCGTTTCCGTTAACCAACGCCAGATCAAACGCTGCATTTTTCAAAGACTTGCCTTTATAAGACAAATCCCCTACCTGAAAATTGCCGCTCAGATCAAACCGTCTGTAAAAATCATAATTCAACCGTGCCGACGACCAGTCGGGACGTTTCAGGAAATCGACCTCGCCGCCGGCTTCCGCCTTCATCGCCGGAACCTGAGAAACTGAGGACGCGGCTTCGGTCATAAACCGTTCGGCTTCAAACTTATTGATTTTAAGATTAGTCAGAATACTCGGCCGTTCCTGCCCGGCATCATAAGTGGCGTCTCCCGAAAAACTGCTGTATCCGATGTTAAAATCCAACGGGCTCGCTCGAAATTGACGAGCCGTTCCGATAAACTTTGTCTTCAGGTTGAACAGCCCCAAAGAATAAGTCTTCGGATTATACGCCAGATTAAAATCATTGACCATCTTAACAAAATCGGGATGCCTGATTTCCAAATCCCCGTTATAATAATTTTCGCCGTTACGCCGGTCGATTTGCCCGCCAAAGGTAAAATCCAGATTCTCAAGCTTGGAGACCGCTTTAATGGCCGTCTTGTCAATATTTCCGGTCATAATGCCTTTAGACTGAAATTTTTTAAGCTGTTTGTAATTTAAATTGGGAACCTGAAATTCAAACTTGTTGACAAGCGCCGAAACATCGTCCGTTGCCAAATTATATTTAATATTTTCATAAATCGGCGTTTTGCCGAAACCGGACAATTTTCCCGAAGCTTCAAACAGGGCGTTGGCAGCCGAACCGACCGACAATTTTTCAATTTCCATAACGCCGTTCAGCAGATTCGCCTGCACATCGACTTTTTCAAAAGGCATATTTTCGTAAATAGCCAGATCGAAATGCAAATTGGCCAGCAAATCGACATCATTCAAAAAACCCGTCTGCGCAAAACGATACAACATTCGCTGAGACCAGTTTTTCTCTTTTTCTTCGGCCGGAAGCGGATTAATGTAATTGTCAAAATTAATCATATCCGCCTTTGCGACCAGCATTGCATCGACCCGCTCCCCGAATTTAATGCCGGCCTCGCCGGAAAGGCTGCTTTTATCCATCGTCAGCGTAAACGGAGAAACGGACAATTTATTAAATGTTCCCGAAAGTTTCGCGTTGCCGACAGCCTTGCGGTAAGTTGAAGCCGCCGCCACCGTCGGATTGATGTTCATCCAGTTCAGCGTCTTAAGGAAATCGCTGGAATTAAATGAAGCCTCAAGATTATAAAACGGCATGCTGTCCACACTGCTGACATCACCCCGCAACGTCATGTTGGTATCGCCGGGAAGAACGGCCGTCAGCTTGTTGACGCTGACAATATTGTCAATCACGTCAAAACTCGCTTCAAAATCCTTGACCGGCTGACCATTGTAAACCGTGCGAACCGATTTAAGATCAATCAGCATATCCAACGGCAGATTCGGCTCATAAATTTCATTTTCATCGTTGTATTTTTTGATAAATTCTCGAACCGTATAAACCACCGGATCCAAATTAAAATCCGTAAAATTAAACGCCATGTCCATCCGCGGCTTAATAGCGCCTTCTTCACGATCCCAACCGTCGTTAAAAGGCAGCATCATACTGCCGGCGCCCTGTGTTTCGCCGTATTTAACCACCATGTTTGAAAGCGTCAGCTGCTCGGGATTAACGGCAATATCCGTTGTCAAGGCCAGCGGATAGTCATATTCCGATTTAAAATCAACCTGTTTAAAATTATTTTCGACAAAGGCCTTTAACTTTTCGGATTCGACAATCACATTACCGTTCAAAACCTTGTTGCTGAGTTGGAAATTGCCGTCAAACCGGACATAACTTTTTGAAACGGGATGCGTAAAAACCAGATTAAGCGTTGTTGAAAAGCTTTCCGACAAACGCCCCATTGAAATGGCAAACCCCTCAGGATCATTGTCTTTCACATAGTTTCCCTCAATCCGGAACGGCCCCTTCAGACTCTGGGCATTGACTTCGCCGTTCAGATTATCGATTTTTCTGACAAGACCGTAACGGGGATAAACAAAATTCAAAGTCGCTTTTTCAACCCCCACGCTGTTCAAACGGATATCGGCTTCAGCAACGTCTTCTGCCTCCTTCTCCGAACCTTGTTCCCAGTTCAAATGACCGTCATCGTCAACTTCAACATTGATAACCGGACTTTCCAGTACCATTCGTTTAACGTCAAAATTTCCCTCCAACAACGGCATCAAAGACAACCGCGCCACCAGATTGCGGATTTCCATCAACGGCTCGCCGCGCGGACCAGCATTAAAAATTTTAACATTGGAAGCGTTCAAATACGGCGACGGCAGAATTTTAAAAGAAATCGGCCCGTCAAAAACAATCTGTTTACCGGTTGCCTGCGCAAACTGAGCGGCAATTTTGTCCTTATGCTGATTCCAGTCTATCGACGCAATATAAATTGCCGCGCCGGCTGCCGCCAGAACTGTTAACCCCACCAAAATCAGCAGAACTTTTTTCAATTTGCCTCTCCTTTGCGGTTGCAAGAACGATAAATAATCTTTGCAAAATTACCAAACTGATTTTATGATAACGCATAATAATTAATAAAACTTTTAATCAGGAAAGACAAGCCATGAATAATCAGGAAAAACTCCATAATTTGGCGCTCCGGGCTTTTCAAAACGCTTACTGTCCCTACTCGGAATTTCCCGTCGGCGCCGCGCTGCTGAGCAAAGAAGGACACTTTTTCAGCGGCTGCAACACCGAAAACATCTCTTATCCGGTCGGCACTTGTGCCGAAGCCGGAGCCATTGCCGCCATGACTGCCGCCGGAGACCGTCGCATTGCCGAAATTCTGATTTTGGCAGACGGCCAAAACCTGATTACGCCTTGCGGCGCTTGCCGCCAGCGGATAAAAGAATTCGCCTCACCGCAAACGCTGATACACCTTGCCACCCCGCAAAAAATCGTTAAAACCCTGACGATTGAAGAACTTCTCCCCCTGAGTTTTACGGAAGGAAGTTTAACCCATGACTGATTTATGCAAATCCTTTGCCGAACAAATCCGTGCAAAAATGGAAAACCGCCGGCCTCAAACGCTGATTATCCTCGGCAGCGGGCTCGGAACACTCGCCGAGAATGTTGAAGACAAAATCATAATTCCCTACGCCGACATTGACGGATTTCCTCACAGCACCGTCAGCGGCCACGCCGGATGCCTGATTTCCGGACGCCTGCTCGGCAGCGAAGTCCTCTGCATGCAGGGACGCTTTCATCTGTATGAAGGACACCGGCCGCAAATCATTGCCGAAGTAATCAAAACTTTTAAACTGCTTGGAATTTGCAATCTGATTGTCACCAACGCCGCCGGCTCCCTCCGCGAAGAAATGGCTCCCGGCAGCTTAATGCTGATTGCCGACCACATCAATTTCAGCGGATATAATCCGCTCATTGGCCCCAACGACGATGCCTTCGGCCCCAGATTTCCGGATGTAAGTAATGCCTATGACAAAGAATTCCGTGACCGGTTGAAAAATATCGCCTCCCGCCGGGGAATACCCTTACAGGACGGAACATACCTGATGGTTGCGGGACCAAACTTTGAAACGGCCGCCGAAATCAGAGCTTTTCGAACACTCGGAGCCGACGCCGTCGGCATGTCCACAGTTCCCGAAGTCTTAGCCGCCGTTTGGTGCGGCATGCGGGTCCTCGGAATTTCCGTCATCACCAATTACGGAACCGGCATGCGCCCGCAAACCCAAAGCCATGCGGAAACGTTGTCCCAAGCCGATGCCGCGGCAAACAGCCTCAAACTTTTGATTAACGATTTTATCGGAGAAATTTAACCATGGATGACGTAACTGCCGCCGGAATTTTAATCAACTCGCTGGATTTAACCTCCCTAAACGAAAACGACACGCCGGACACCGTCAAGGATTTGTGTTTTCGTGCCGTAACGCCTTATGGAAAAACCGCGGCCGTCTGTATTTATCCCAAATTTATTCCGCTGGTTCTGCAAAACCTGCCCGACAATATCCGCATTGCCACTGTCGTAAACTTTCCCGCCGGCGGCGAGGACATGACGGCAACGGCCAAAGAAATCAAACGGGCCCTGAAAAGCGGCGCCGACGAAATAGACGCCGTCTTTCCCTACCGCGCCTGGCTGGCCGGAAAAACCACTTTTTGCCGGGAGTTTTTGAACATGCTCCGGGACGAAACCGGCGACAACACGCTCAAAGTCATTATAGAAAGTGGCGAACTCGGCAGCACCACCCGTATCCGTGAAGTTTCCGAAATGTGTATCGAGGCCAAAGCCGACTTCATCAAAACGTCAACCGGCAAAACCAAAATCTCCGCCACGCCTGAAGCCGCCAATGCCATTCTCGAAACAATCCGCGACAGCAAAGCTGACGTCGGCTTCAAAGCCAGCGGCGGCATCAAAACCACCGAGCAGGCAAAAAAATACCTGACGCTGGCCCAGTCCGTCATGGGCCCCGGCTGGATAAACCGGGCGCATTTTCGCATCGGAGCCAGTTCCGTCCTCAACAATCTTCTGGAAACCATCAAACAAGGATATTAACATGCTTCCACAGGAAATTATCCGCAAAAAACGCGATAAGAAAAAACTGACTGCCGAAGAAATTGCCTTTTTCGTTAAAGGAGTAACTGACGGCAGCATTGTCGATGCACAAACGGCCGCTTTTACCATGGCCGCTTTTCTCAACGGGTTTAACCTGGAAGAAACCACCGCATTGACGCTTAATATGAGAGATTCGGGAGACGTCCTGCATTGGAGCGGGCTAAACGGCCCTGTTGTTGACAAACATTCTTCCGGCGGCGTCGGAGACAAAATCAGCCTGATGCTGGCGCCGATGATTGCGGCTTGCGGCGGATATGTACCGATGATTTCCGGCCGCGGCCTCGGACATACCGGCGGCACGCTGGACAAATTCGATTCCATTCCCGGATACCGGACGACGCCTTCCAACGACTTGTTTGTAAGAACCGTCAAAGAAGTCGGTTGTGCCATTATCGGCCAAACCGGAAATCTGGCTCCCGCCGACAAAAAAATCTACGCCATCCGCGACGTCTGCGCTACGGTTGAATCGGTGCCGCTCATAACGGCATCAATTCTCTCCAAAAAACTGGCCGCCGGCCTTGATTGCCTGATTATGGATTTAAAATGCGGCAACGGGGCTTTCATGGACAGCATTGAAAACGGACGCGAGCTGGCAAAATCCATCGTCGGCGTCGCGAATGCCGCCGGCACCAAAACCAAGGCCGTGCTGACCGATATGAATCAGGTTCTCGGCCGTAATGTCGGCAATGCGGTGGAAGTGTTGGAGGCCGTTGATTTTCTGAAAGGCGAAAAAACCGATTCCCGCCTGCACCGCATAACCATGCAGCTCTGCGGAGAACTTTTGGTCTTGTCCGACCTGGCGCCAAACACCCAAGAAGCTGAAAAGAAACTGCAAAAAGCTTTGGATTCCGGACAAGCTTTGGAAATTTTTGCCAAAATGGTACATACGCTGGGCGGCCCGGCCGATTTCTGCGAACGCCCGCAACATTACCTGCCCAAGGCAGCCGTCATAAAACCGGTTTTCGCAAAAAAAGAAGGATATGTCAGCGCCATGCAAACCCGCAACATCGGCCTCAGCATCATCGAACTGAAAGGCGGACGAATTACGCCGGAACAAAAGCTGGATTACGCCACCGGCTATACGCGCTTTTGCCAAATCGGAGATTTTGTCGACGATGCCCGCCCGCTGGCAGTCGTCCATGCTCAAACCGAAGACGACTTTGAAAGAGCTGCTGCCTCGCTGCGAAAAAACATCAGCATTACCGACACCCACCCGCTTCATCGCGATTGTATTTTCGAAACCGTTGCCTGAGTAAAAAAAAACGCCCCAAAGGGCGTTTTTTTTAGAACAACGTCTACGGAAGCAATGGTGACCATGCCGGATCGGAACCATCCGCCGGCGTAATAATCTGCCGCTCATTATACCCCGTCAAATCAATCGAATACAGCTTAACAGGCGCCTGACTTCCGCGACTTCCCTTTTCCTGGCGGAAATACATCAGAACCCGTCCGTTCGGCGACCAGGTCGGGCCCTCGACCAGATAACCGCTGGCCAATAACCGCTCGCCGGTACCGTCGGGATACATCACGCCGATATAAAACTGGCCGCCGGCCATTTTTGTAAAAGCGATATAATCGCCGCGCGGCGACCACACCGGCGTTGCATAACGTCCCGCCCCATAACTGATACGCTGAACGTTGCTACCGTCGGCATCCATCACATACAACTGCTGATTTCCCGAACGGTCGGAGTTAAACACAATCTTGCTGCCGTCGGGAGAATAGCACGGCGATGTGTCAATGGAATAGCTTCTGGTCAGCTGCTTGCTTTTCCGGGTAGCTAAATCCATCTCATAAATATTGGTCTTTCCGCCGGAAGCATAGCTCAACAGAACCTTGGAACTGTCCGGAGAAAACCGCGGTGCAAACGTCATTCCCGGAAAATTACCCAACAGCGTCTGTTCGCCGGTTTCTATATCCAACACATAAACCCGGGGTGTATTGCCGGCATAAGACATATAAGTAATTTTTTGCAGATTGGGAGAAAAACGCGGCGTCAACGCCATGGCGGCGCCCGAAGTCAAAAACTTGTGATTTTCTCCGTCCTGGTCCATAATAGCCAGCCGTTTTACCCGACGCGTCGCCGGCCCGGTTTCGGAAACGTAAACAATCCGCGTGTCAAAATATCCCTGCTCGCCGGTCAGCCGTTCATAAATGGCGTCTGCCATAACATGCGCCACCCGCCGCCAATTGTCTTTGGTCGTCGTAAAGGACTGACCTTTCATCTGCGTTTCCGCAAACACGTCCCATAACCGAAACTCCACCCGCAGATTTTCCTTGTCAGCCTCAACCAGCGCGCTTTGAATCAACGCTTGGGCATTAATCGCCTTCCAATCGACAAACTTAGGTTCCTCTTCCATTGAGGAAAATTCCTGAATATAACTGTTCTCGTCAATAATTCTGAACAACCCCGAACGTTCCAAATCGGCCATAACCACTTCACGAATTTTAGAAGCCGTCTGTCCGACAAAAAAACCGTCATGTATCATCTCCGGAAAAGCAATCGGCATCGGTTCGCGCATTGCGCCGCTGACATCGATTCTCAATTCGGCCCGGGCAGGAGCTGCCGTCACAAGTCCCAACAGCAGAGTCAGAATATATTTCAATTTCATCAAATTTCCCTTAAATCAAAGATTACTCTTAAAATGTTATACTAAATACAGATTATTAAAAATCAATTAGCAGATATCTTTTTTGACATAACTTTTCGGTTATATGGTTGAAAAATATTTTAACCTCGGCTAAAATTGCCGCTAAAGGAATACATGATGGATTTACGGGAATTTAAAAATAACCTTCCACCCTTTCACGCGGTTATCGGTTTTGACTACGGTCTCAAACGCCTTGGTGTCGCCGCCTCGGATCCGATGCTGATGGTTGCCACGGCGCAAAAAACAATTTTACGCTCTTCTTGGGAAAAAGACATGGAAGCCATTCTTGCTCTGGTTAATGCCAAAGAAGCCGGCGGCATCATTTACGGACTGCCGTTGCAAATGAACGGCGAAGAAGGAAAAACCGCCGCCGCCGTCCGCCGCTTTGCGGAAAAAGTTGCCGAAAACATCACTCTTCCTTATGCCTTTTGGGACGAACGCCTGTCCTCCAAAGCCATGGAAAATTTTTTGATTAAAGAAATCGACATGTCTCGCGCCAAACGCAAAAACATTCTGGACAGTTCCTCCGCGGCGTACATCTTGCAGGGAGCCTTGGATGCCATGCGCTATCTATAGGCAAAGGCCGCAGCTTTCAAAGTATTGAGAAAATCATCTTCTTGTATAAAATCAAAACTATCCGGCAAAACATTTTCAACCAACTTTGAAATTTCTTTATTTGCCGACGCATACTTCGGCAAAAAACGCCTGCAAAAAGCATAAGCCGACGCTTTAAAGGCCGCTTCATTCCGGGTATCATACCCAATTGTCTGCAACAGAACGGCGGCATCGTTTTCCGCCATTTTATCGGCATCGCTCAACCGAAACCATCGGCCTATTCCCTCCCGGGCCAGTCTCTCCCACGGAAAAGCTCTGCCCGGATCTGCTTTTCGCTGCGGCGCTATATCCGAATGACCAACAACATTAACGGCGTCAATCCCGTAACGCTCGATAATTTCCCGGCAAAGAGAAATAACCGTGGCAACCTGCCGTTCGTCATACTCAGATTGCCCCAAAGACATATTGCAGACTTCAACGCCGATTGAACGGGAATTTAAATTTTCGGCGTTTCCCCGCCAGTAACCGACTCCGGCATGCCATGCGCTTTTATCTTCCTCAACACCCCGAAGCAGCGAACCATCCAAATCAACAATATAATGGCAACTGCAGCGGTAACGCCTCAAAATCTCCGTCAACTGTGCCGCCGGAAAAGCACTGCAATGCAAAATCAGCATATCAACCGGCGTACGACGCGCGTCAAAATAAGGGAGAAGATTTTCGGCCATCAGACTTTTCTCCTCGACTTGAGAATCATTTCATAAGCATTATTGATTTCCGCCATTTTCTGGGTTGCCTCCTCAATTTCTTCCGAGGAAGCCCCTTTGGCCTGCAAACGGTCGGGATGATACTGCACAATCAGCATTTTCCAGCGTTTTTTTATTTCCGCCTCGCTGGCATTGCACAACACCCCCAGCACATCATAAAAACTTTGCAGAGGCTCATCCGCGGCCCGGGGCAGATAAATATCGCGGATAACTTCAAAATTACCCTGAGGACACTCAATAATCTTCGCAATCTTACACAAAATTTCCAAAGCTGCCTCCGTAACCTTTCCGTCTGCGGCGGCAATCTTAAACAAATTGTCAATAACGCTTTCCTTGAGCGGAAGCTTGCCCTCGGTCAAAATTTTAAGCTGTCCGGCATAGCCCTCAAAACCAGACAAAGAGGCTTTTTCCATATTAAAAACTTTTGCCACGCGCGAAGTATCCTCTTCTTTAACGGCAAATACTTTTTTAAAAACTCTGATTTCGTTTTCGCTGACAGCGCCGTCCGCCTTGGCAACTTTGGCCGCCAGTCCGGCCATTGCCTGAAGATATGAAACATGCCGGGCCTCTTTGGAATGCCGCCACAGTTTAAGAGGATTTACTCTGTACCAAAACTGCCGCAGCTTCACAAAAGGAAATAAATCGGCTTTTTCGACCCGGTAATAATCCACAAAAAACCCGATGATAATGCCGGCAAACAACAAAACCCGGCTTTGGCAGACAAATCCCAAAACCGCGCCGCCGATTTTTCCCCAATTGTTATCCCAGAAAAAATCAAACTTGCGGCGATACCGGCGGGCATGACGGCTGTTGGGCGTATCAAACAAAAAATGTCCGGCAATAAACAAAAGAATAAAACCGTTAACGCCCCACAATGCAGCCCCTAAAAGGCCGCCCCAGGCCTTGCCCCAAAAATTTCCGTCCAAGCGATTATAATATCGAAAAATTTTATACGGAAGCAACAGCCGGATATTATCGTCAACCCGGCTCAGGGCTTCTTCCAGACGACGAATTGCTACCGTGCGGTCAATCAGCATATGGCCTAAAAACATACCGACAAAAAAACCTTCCGCGCCAAAAAAACGCAGTCCAAGAAACGATAATGTAAATTTTCCAAGCGGAGACATTCAAACGTTCAGTCTTGTTAAGCCATATTGCTCAGCATACCAGATTTTTCAAAAATTAAAAGCAATCATAAGGTTATAGTGGATATCTCAACCGGAAAATCAGATTTTTCGCGCACCTGCCCCCGATGCGTAAACCGCCGGAAACTGAAAAAACGGTTTTCCAACGCATAGGTATCCAGCCCCGAAGCGCAAATGTTTTCAACGCCGTAATGTTTGAGGCGGCTGACACAAAAAGCTTCCAAATCAAACTGATAAAAACCTGAACGAACCCCATTGCCGAAAAAAACGGCAAACAGAGGATCTTTTTCCGTAAACTGCCGGTAAAACCCTTCGTCAACCTCATAAGACCGCTGCGCGATGCACGGTCCCACCGCAGCCCGGATGTTTTCCCGCCGGGCACCTTTGGACAACATCAAATCCAACGTATTTTCTATAACGCCCTTAAATGCACCGCGCCACCCGGCATGCGCCGCACCGATGACTCCGTTTTCAAAATCTCCGAGCAGCACCGGCGCACAGTCAGCCGTCCGGACGGAAAGGATAATCCCCGGCTTGTCAGTCACGGCTCCGTCAACCTGATGCGCCATCTGAGAGGCTTTTTCGACAAACATCACCTCGGCGCTCACTCCCTGATTAAGCAGATGCAGCGCCGTTTGGGGCAGATGATAATACCCGGCGACAATTTCCATGTTTCGATAAATGTTCTCCGGCTTGTCTTTGCTTTTCAAATTCAGATTAAGGCTCTTATAAAAACCTTCCGACACACCGCCCTCCGAACCGAAAAAACAATGCCTGTCGCGAGGCAGATTTGGTGCAAACCAACCCATTTATCTTCCTTTCAAAAAACTTTTGCCGTAAGCCGGCGACGGCAGACCGAAATAATCCGACACCGTTGCCGCAATATCAGCATAGGTTTCCCGCTGACCGATGTTTTCCGACGCGACCCGATGTCCGAACATCAGCACCGGCACTTGTTCCCGGGTATGGTCCGTTCCGTCCCACGTCGGATCGTTGCCGTGATCTGCCGTAATAAAAACAAGATCATCCTGTTTCAGAAGCGGAACAATTTCCGGCAGACGTCCGTCAAAATATTCCAACGCCCGGGCATAACCCGCCACATCGCGGCGATGCCCGTAATACATGTCAAAATCTTCAAGATTAACAAAAACCAGACTACCCTCTCCGGCTTTCTCAACTTCCTGCAGTGTTGCGTTCCACAGATTTTCCAGTTTGGCGGCATGAACCTCCCGGCTGATACCCCGATGGGCATAAATATCATTAATAGCCCCGATGCCGATAACCTCATGTCCCGAAGCTTTCAGGCGGTCAAGCAGCGTTTCTCCAAAAGGCTGAGCCGTATAATCGCGGCGATTGGTCGTGCGGACGAACTCCCCGTTTTTTTCGCCGACAAAAGGTCTGGCGATAATCCTCCCGATATGATAAGGTTGAACATGTTTATAGGCAACTTCGCACAAACGATACAAGCGCTCCAATCCAAACTTTTCTTCATGGGCGGCAATCTGCATATTGCTGTCCGCCGAAGTATAAAATATCGGCTTGCCGCTGTGCAGATGCTCCTCTCCGAGTTCCTGAATAATAACTGTCCCGGAAGCCGCCCTGTTTCCCAAGACACCGGGAATTCCGCTTTCTTTTACGATTTTTTCCATCAACTCGGACGGAAAAGAGGGATAATCCGGCTTAAAATGTCCCCACCCCTCTAAATTAGGCAGACCAGCCATCTCCCAATGTCCGGAAACCGTGTCCTTATCCTTGCTGATTTCACGGGCATAACCAAATTTGGACGGCAAAGCCACGGAAGCGCCCGCCGTCGACCAACCGGCCGGATATTCCCCACAGGCGCCTCTGACCGCCTCGGCCAAACCGAGCCGATATAAATTAGGAAGCTTTAGTCCCGGATAAGCGGCGGCAATATGCCCCAGCGTATTGGCTCCGTCATTGTTAAACGCAACGCCGTCCGGCGCCCCGCCGATACCGAATGAATCCATCATAATGATGACAACTCTGCCCATCCCCGATTCTCCTCTTGTTAGCAAAAGGAATTGTAACCGGCAAAAGTTAACCGTCAACTAATTCAGCGCAGATTTTTTATATATGACCGAGTACAAGACCGCAGTTAAACGCCCTGTTTCGCCATTATACAACCTTTTCTCCGTCCCGCATAAAACTGCTTTAGCCACCAGCCAGACGAAAAACATACTCCTCTCCGACATAGGGCACAAAAAAGGCCGGATGGCGTGTGTGGATAATAAGATTTTAGGGCGGCGAAAGCGGAGTTTACATTAAGCGTAAATGAGCATTTCGCCGTCCCGCTAAATCTGTATTAGCCACCAGCCAGACGGCCTTTTTTAGTTATCTCCAATTCTCAACGCCTCAATAAACGCCGATTGAGGAACCTCTACCTTGCCGAACTGGCGCATCCGCTGCTTGCCTTTTTTCTGCTTGTCCAAAAGTTTGCGCTTACGGGTCACGTCTCCGCCGTAACACTTAGCCGTAACATCTTTACGCAGAGCCGAAATGGTTTCACGGGCAACGACCCGTCCGCCGATGGTCGCCTGAATCGGAATTTTGAACAAATGCCGGGGAATCAAATCTTTAAGACGCTCACAAATTTGCCTGCCGCGGGATTCCGCTTCCGAACGGTGGCACAAAAAGGCCAAAGCATCCACCGGTTCCTCATTAATCAAAATTTGCACCTTGACCAAATCGGCCTCCTGATATCCCGTTAATTCGTAATCAAAACTGGCATACCCGCTGGTAATGGATTTCAAACGATCATAAAAATCAAAGACAATTTCGTTAAGAGGAATGTTATAAACAACCATTGCCCGGCTGCCGACATAGGTCAGTTCCACCTGCTCGCCGCGCCGTTCCGTACAAAGTTTAAGCACCGAACCAAGGTAGGTATCAGGCACCAGAATAGTCGCCCTGACCATCGGTTCTTCAATGGAACGGATTGTCGTCGGCTCCGGCATATCGGCGGGATTATGCAGCGTCATGCCGCTGCCGTTGGTCAGGTGAATTTTATAGGCCACCGACGGCGCTGTCGTAATCAAGTCCAAATCAAACTCCCGTCCAAGACGTTCCTGAATAATTTCCATGTGCAGCAGACCGAGAAAACCGCAGCGAAAACCTAATCCGAGAGCCGCCGAATTCTCGTTTTGAAAATCAATGCTGGCATCGTTGAGCTTCAGCTTGGCCAAAGCATCTTTCAGAGCCTCATACTGACTGGAATCCACCGGAAAAACAGAGCAGAAGACCACCGGAACGGACGGCTTGAAACCATGCAGAGGCTTATCACAGGGACGTTTGTTATCCGTCAGAGTATCACCGATATTACAATCGCTGACGCTTTTGATGCTGGCGGTGATAAAACCGACTTCACCGGGATACAAGGCATCCGTATCAGTCATTTTTGGAGAAAACACACCGACCTTGTCCACCAAATAAGTCGCATTATTTGACATCATGCGGATTTGTGTTTTTCTGCGCAACACACCGTCATGCACCCGCACCAGAATTATCACCCCCAGATAACTGTCATACCAACTGTCAATCAACAACGCTTTTAAGGGAGCGTTCTCGTCACCGGAAGGCGCGGGCAGCCTGGTCACAATAGCCTCCAGCAGATTATCCACGCCCAAACCGGTTTTTCCGGAAGTTTCAATGGCGTCGGAAGCATCCAATCCGATAACGTCTTCAATCTGAGCTTTCACACGTTCCGGATCAGCCGAGGGCAAATCCACTTTATTCAACACCGGAATAATTTCGTGATTATTCTCAATAGCCAGATAAACATTGGCCAGCGTCTGGGCCTCCACTCCCTGAGTCGCATCCACCACCAGAACCGACCCCTCGCAGGAAGCCAGCGACCGGGAGACTTCATAAGAGAAGTCGACATGCCCGGGCGTATCCATCAAATTCAGCTGATAGGTCTTGCCGTCTTTTGCATTATAATTCAAACGCACCGTCTGAGCCTTTATGGTAATTCCCCGTTCGCGTTCAATATCCATGCTGTCCAACACCTGCTCGGTCATTTCGCGTTTTTCAAGACCGCCGCAGGCCTCAATCAGCCGGTCGGCCAGCGTTGACTTGCCGTGGTCGATATGGGCGATAATCGCAAAGTTGCGGATTAAACTCAAATCATGGGTACTCATCTGTTTCACCAATCCTTCTTTCTGACTTCTTGACTAAGAAAATAAAGGATTTTTTTAAATCTGCAACCAATAAATTTCATCCCCCTCTTTTCTATTCCGATTGACTAGATTATATAATTGGGACTATAATCAAAGTATCTAAATTTGCGGAGGTGCGTCATGAGAAAAATTATCGACATTGACTTCGGCTCCAGCCGTTATGATGAACTGGTAGAACTTCGTTACAAAATTCTGTTGGAACCCCTGGGGCTTAAATTTTTGGATTCGCACCGCCAACAGGAAGCCAATTATCTGCACATCGGCTGCATTGAAAGCCTGGATGACAAACTTATCGGCGGATTAATGCTGGTTCCGGTCGACAATGACACCATCCGCATGATGCAGGTTGCCGTCGACACAAAATATCAGGGCGAAGGCATCGGCCGCGATTTGGTTAAATATGCCGAACACCGCGCCAAGCAAGCCGGATATCACAAAATCATCATGCACGCGATGTTAACGGTCATTCATTTTTACGAAAAAAACGGCTATCGACAGGAGGGCGAAATCTTTGAAGAAAAAGGCATTACCTTCGCCAAAATGGTAAAAGATCTGTAAAATTTTAAAGCAAAAAAAAATCTCCTGTCCTTGCGGGCAGGAGATTTTTTGTGTTAACACCAGAAATCAGGCGTTTTTCTTCAGAGCTTCGCCCAAAGCATCGCCGAGAGCAGAGTTTCCGGAGTTGGAAGAATATTCTTCCAGAGCCTTCTTCTCTTCTTCAATTTCCAATGCCTTGATTGACAGACCGAGCTTACTGTTCTTCTTGTCAACAGAAGTAACTTTGGCTTCCACGACATCCCCCTCTTTGAAGTTTTCGGGATTCTGTCCGGCCTTGTCTTTTGACAAGTCGGATTTTTTGATGGAAGCGGCAACGCCGTTGACTTCAACGGTAACGGCTTTTTCCTCAATACCGGTAACGGTCGCTTTGACAACGTCACCTTTTTTGAAACCGTCAAGAGCCGTTGCCAGCGTATTTTCGGTCAACTGTTTGATGCCCAGGCTGATACGTTCTTTTTCAACATCGACATCAATAATCTTGGCCTGAATATCCTGACCCTTGACATAATCCTTAACGGCTTCCTCACCGCTCTTGTCCCAAGAAATGTCGGACAAGTGAATCATGCCGTCGATTTCATCGGACAAACCGACAAACAAACCAAATTCGGTAATATTTTTGATTTTGCCCTCGATGACGGAACCGACCGGATGTTCTTCAACATAAGCGGCCCACGGATTCGGCGTGCACTGCTTAATGCCGAGGCTGATGCGGCGTTTGTCGGCGTCAACTTCCAAAACTTTGACATCAACTTCCTGAGAAGTAGAAACAATTTTGCCCGGATGAACGTTCTTGCGGGTCCAGCTCATTTCAGAAACATGAACCAAACCTTCAATACCGTCTTCAAGTTCGACAAATGCGCCGTAATCGGTAATATTGGTAACTTTGCCTTTGTAAACTTCACCGACTTTGTATTTCTCGGCAACATTTTGCCACGGATCGGCTTCCAACTGTTTCATACCCAGGCTGATGCGCTGATTGTCTTCGTTAAACTTGATAACCTGAACTTTAACGGTCTGCCCGACAGACAAAACTTCCGCCGGATGATTGATCCGTTTCCAGGAAATATCGGTAACATGCAGCAAACCGTCGACACCGCCAAGATCAATAAATGCGCCGTAATCGGTAATATTTTTGACGACACCTTCCAAAATTGAACCTTCCTTAAGAGTGTCAATCAGCTCGGCGCGGGCTTCGGCGCGGGTTTCTTCCAAAACAACGCGGCGGGAAACCACGATATTGCCTCTGACTTTGTCCATCTTCAAAATCTGGAACGGCTGAACGATACCCATCAGCGGGGTAATGTCGCGAATAGGACGGATATCAATCTGCGAACCCGGCAGGAAGGCAATGGCACCGTTAAGATCAACGGTAAAGCCGCCCTTGACGCGTCCGAAGATAACGCCGTTAACTCTTTCGCCGGAATTGAGGCATTTTTCAAGATCATGCCAGGCTTCTTCGCGGCGGGCTTTTTCACGGGACAAAACAATGTTGCCGTCTTTGTCTTCATAACGGTCAACATAAACTTCCACCTGATCGCCGACTTTCAGTTCGGCGTTTTGGCCAAATTCGCGCAGCGGAATACGGCCTTCGGATTTCAGACCGACGTCAACCGTGGCATAATCCGGAGTTACTTTGATGATGGTTCCCTTGACAACCGAACCGACCAATCCCTTGTCGCCAAACTGCTCGTTCAGCAGGGCCTCAAAATTTTCGGTCATTTCGGGAATTTTAATTTCTGTATTGGTCATTAATAAATTTCAATTAAATTGCCGGCCCCTCGGGCGGACTTGTGCGAACTTTAAAACAAAAAACGCCGGCAGCGGCGCACCCCGCTGCCCAAAGCGTTACCTTTATACATCCAAAATATTATTTTTCAAGCGATTTTTGCTTTTGAGAGATAATTTTTTCCGCTTTTTTGATAACATCTTCGATTGAAAGAGCAGAAGTATCGAGAATAACCGCGTCAGAAGCCGGTTTCAGGGGTGCGGCGGCCCTTTGGGAATCCCTCTCGTCTCGCGCTTTCATATCCGCCAGCACCTTTTCATAAGTCGTCTCGATTCCTTTTTGCTGAAATTCCTTAAACCGGCGCATGGCCCGAACTTCCGGCGAAGCCGTCACAAAAAACTTAACGTCTGCCTGCGGACAAACCACAGTTCCGGTATCCCTGCCGTCATAAATAGCACCCGCAGCGGGTGTCCCGTCCGCAAATGTCGGATTAAGAGAAAAATCCTGCTGCATTTTGAGCAGAGCCGCCCGTACTTTGGGATGCGCAGACACAACGGACGCCGCTTTTCCGCCCACGTCGGAACGAAAATCCCGATTCTCGGCCAACAGATGCATTTTTTGAAAGGTCAGCTCCCTGGCCACCCGCTCGGCCGAACCTTCGTCATTCACATCCTGATGGGTCAAGACCATCTCCAATCCGACAGCCCGGTAAACCATGCCGGTATCAAAATACGCCAGATTATATTTTCGGGACAAGCTCCCTGCCAGAGTTCCTTTTCCGGCGGCGGCCGGACCGTCTATCGTAATAATCATTCTTTATTCCGCAACTCAAATGTAACCAAAATTTTACTTTCTATTTGTTAAAATAACCGATAAACTAAAGGTGTACACCATAATTTCGGATTTATGCCACGAAATGTTTTGGGGAGAAAGAAAATGAAAAAAACACCTGTTGCATTACTTGCCGTTTTGGCGGCCCTCGCCGGCCCGGCGCAGGCTTTTGTCGCTCAAAGTCCGCAGAAAGCCTTTTCTTTTCAAAACGTAGCGCGCGCCTCTGCCGCCGTTCCTCAAAAAGACAAAGACCAAACGGCCTCCGACGCGGTTTTTATCCCTGTTCCCAGCGGACAAAGCGTGGATTTTGAAGCCATTGCCGAAAAGATTCTCCCCGAACGGCCGGCGCCGGTATTGACGCTCAGCTTGCAGACCGCTGACTTGCGCAATGTCAAAATCCCCTTAAACTATATTTTGAAGCTGGAACTGCCTGAAGCAAACGACACCTCCTGGCACATTGACACCAACGAAAACATCATCAAACCGATCAGTACTCAAAAGCAAAATGACGTTCGTATTATCGAATTCCTGTCGGTGACCCCGGGAACCACAAAACTATATCTGGACAACCAAACCGATGACCGCCGCTGTTTGCAAAGCCGCATCCTTCGCATCAGGGTAACGCCATGAGCAAAACAAAAAACCCGCCCCGTTTGTACATAGATGTTCCGCTCTCCGAAAACCGGGAACTTACCCTTTCGCCGGACATGTCCCACTACGTCTGCAACGTCATGCGCCTAAAACAAAGCGAAAACATCGTCTGCTTTAACGGCACAGACGGCGAATATTTTTGCACCGTAATCCTGCCGCACAAAAAGCAAACCGTTCTGCAAACAAAACGCCGGCTCCGGCCGTTCGCAGCCGTACCTGATGTTTGGCTGCTGTTTGCCCCGGTCAAAAAAGAACGTACAGATTACATTATTGAAAAAGCGACCGAATTGGGCATTTCAAAAATCTGCCCGGTTTACACGGCCTACACCAACGCAGACACCGTCCGCACCGAACGTTACCGGGCTCAGGCCATAGAAGCCGCGGAACAATGCCGGCGTCTGGATGTGCCGGAAATTATACCGGTACAGACTTTAACCAATATTTTAAAAAATTGGGATATAAACAGAATAATCTTTCTGATGGACGAAAGCGGCGGCGGGCAGCCGGCTCTGGAAACATTCCGGACCGCAGCAGGCAAGCCGGCCGCAATTCTGGTCGGACCGGAAGGCGGTTTTTCGGAAGAAGAACTGCATCTGCTGCGTCGGCAGCCGTTTGTCAGAGGAATTTCTCTCGGGCCGAGGATTCTGCGGGCGGAAACTGCCGTCGCCGCAGCACTGACGCTCTGGCAGGCGACTGTCGGAGACTGGAAATAACAAAGGAGAACGCCATTGAAAATTTTAGTTGCGGATGACCATGAACTGTTTCTCAAAGGACTGGAGCTTATTTTAAGCGACAATTACCCGGATGCGCAGCTGGTATTTGCCAAAGACTACTCTGAAATATTCAAAATCATCGACAAACAAAAAGATTTCAACTTGGTATTGACCGATTTGGCCATGCCCGGTTCCCAATGGCTGGATGCCATCCAAAAGATTCACCTCACTCTTCCCGAAACGCCGATAATTATCCTCTCTGCCGTTTTCGATAAGGAAATCGTGCAAAAAAGCATTGAAATCGGAGCCGCCGGATATATTTCCAAAGCCTCGTCCAATGCCGTTATCATCAGCGCCGTTAATCTGGTGCTGTCCGGAGGCGTCTACATTCCGCCGGAACTTCTGCAAAACACCAATCAAAACAAATTTGACCTCCTTAAACAGGTGGAACAAATTCCCGAAACGCAGGATGTCAAAGAAAAAGTCAAAATTCTGTCCCCGCGGCAGATTGATGTTATCCGCCTGATTTCTCAAGGAAAATCCAACAAACAAATTGCTTACGAACTCGGCCTTACCGAAGGAACCGTCAAATTGCACGTAACCGCCATTTTGAAACTGCTGAATGTCTACAACCGCACCGGTGCGGTCGTGGAAGCCACTCATCTCGGATTAATCAAGCCCAATGAATAAGTTTAATACACAACGCCTGCAAGAATACGCCGCCGTTTTCGGAAACGCCAAAATCCGCCGGTTATGGGATGAATTTTTGACTGTTTCCGCCCGCAACTGGGACAATTTTGAGCAGAAAACGCCGGATGAACAAAAAAACTGCTTTCACAACTGGAAATCCGGCAGTCTGGTTTTCGGGCTGGAAGAATTTTCCGCCTTATGTGCCGAGGCCGAAGAAAACATCCTAGCCCGGCGGCTGCACAAACTTCCGCGGCAAATTCAAAAAATCCGCGGAAGTTTCCTGGAAAGCACCGACAAAGTAACCGAATATCTGAATTCAGGGAAAATAAAACAATGATGACGCCAAAACCAATAGAACAAGACCAAATTACGCCGCTGCCCGTCCCCGCATACAGTAGCTTTTTTTACGGAAGCATATACGGAGATCTTAACCGCAGCCTGAGATATGACAGCCGTTTTTCGTGCCTGCTTCGCAGTATGTTTCAATACAACCGGCTGGTCACGGCGCTGTTGCATGAACTGCGGCAAAATCAGAGAATTCTCCAAATGGGAGCCGTCTTCGGCAAAGAAACAGACGAAATTGCCATGCGCGTCGGCGCCTACGGACAAATCGACGTCATTGACATCAATTCCCTGCAGGTATCCCGCAACCGCGAAAAATACGGCGACATTTACCCCGGGCTGCGTTTTATCTGCGCAGACGCCGCAACTTATAAAAGTGAAGAAAAATATGACTGCGTCATTTGTTTTATGCTGTTGCAGGAACTTCCCCCCGTTACCAAAAGCAAAGTCATCAACAACGCTTTGAATTTGGTCAAAGACGGCGGAAACGTCATTTTTATTGACCATCACAGTCCCTATTGGTGGAATCCGCTGCGCTATTTTATCCGGATGTTCAACCGCCTCTACAACCCCTTTGTCGAAAAATTATGGGATCGCGGCATAGAAACTTTCGCAAAAAACAAATTCGACTATATCTGGCGCAAAAGCACATACTTCGGCGGCATTTACCAAAAAGTCGCCGCCACCAAAAAGACCGGACCTCTGGAAGGAATTCAGGATTCCCAACCGCATAAAGACAATTTCTTTTTCGAAGACTAAAACAAAGATTTTATCTTTGCGGCGATTTCCGCCGCCGGATCAAGCCGCCGCGTCGGAACAAAAGACAAAGCCTGTGAAGCCTCTGCCAAAACAGCATAACCGCCGTCGCACAACGAGCGGACAAAGCGCTCATGCTTGGGCTGCAGCCAGTTTTTGCCGCAAAAGATAAGAACGGGACGGCCGCTGCCGCAGGCCTCGCTGCACATGGACACCGTGTCTCCGGTCACCACGATTCTGTCCGCAAGAGCATAAAAACCCATTATCGGATTATCTTTTTGCTCTCCCCACCAATAAGTATAAGCGGGGATACCCTCAACAGCTTTTTTTATAATATTTTCAGCCTCCTGTCCCGTCCTCCGGGATGTCGTAATCAGCAGCGAACCACCGGTTTGCTTAACCGTCTTTTGCAAAAAGCTTCCCAAAGCAGCGGCATTATCGGCACTGAAAGGTTTTCCTTTAATTGCGCCGCCTACGATTACCGTCGTCCACGGTTTGGGCAGAGGCGCAAAAACACTTTCCCAGCGGGCGACGGCTTCGGCCATTGCCTGAGGCGTCACTCTGTGGGCACAGCCGGTCACAAAGAAAATGTTTTCGGTTTTCGGACATTTCTGCCGGTCATGCTCGGGAACGACGACCAGCGCCATATCCCGCAAGCCGCATTTTCCCGGATACATCAGCTGCACGATTTTGCTGCGCCCGCCGGACTTTTTTCTGATATAGCGGGCAATCGGCGCCGTCCGGCGGCTGACCGAAAGAATCAAATCAGGATACGGCGGCTCCGTCAAAGAACTGTTCCGACGGTCAACGCCGCGCAGGCTGGCGCCCAACAGACAATTCGGCAACGCTGCCAGACGATTGTAAACTATCGTTTTAATCTCAACATCAAAATCGTCGGTCAAAAGCGGCAAAATCCCTTTAGCCTGACCGACGCTGCCCGCTCTGTCGTCAAAAAGAGCCCATAAAGTTTTTTTCATGTGTGATAACTTTCAAAAATCCGTAGTCAAACGATTCGAATGTTTGTAGTATATAATTTATCAAAATGAAAACAATACCTTATTTGAAAGGGAGGCATAAAATGAGGGCCGCCGCCGTCGCGTTTTTAATTTCAACCTTTTGGATTCTTCCTGCCCGTGCTCAATTTGCCGCCCAGCAGGAAGCGCAGTATATGGCAACTCTCAAAGCTGTGGTTAACTATAAAATCGACGATGAAGAAAATCTCCGCGACATCGAAAAACTGCGCCAAAATCAAGCCTTCAACCGCAAGTTGGCTCGCATGATGGAAAAACTGCAGAACACCCGCACCAAGAACTCGACCAACAACAGAATTTACAACATTCTGCTCCGCGCCGGCAAAGATATATACAACGAACTCAATTAAGCTTTGATTAACCTGAAAGTGCTATGCTGGGATTGAAAAGACAAAGGTACCGGACATGAAAAATTTTACTTACGATTACACGCAGGCCCTCAAACGTTTTCAGGAAAAACGCCGGTTGATTATTGCGGCCAAAATCCGCGACGGCGTTTATCAACCGGTTGAAGGATTGTCCGAACTTCCGCCCGAAGAAAAAGTCAAAACAAAATCCCGTGTCAAAAAATCTGGTGGAAGGAGTCTCAACGCATGAAAAAAACACTTGCCCTGCTGGGTATAATCGCCGCGGCATCAGCCTGCTCTCTGACCGGATATCAGGAAACCGAAGTAATTTTTGATCCGGATTACAATTATCTGGCCGCCAATGCACGGGTTATCAGTCAATCTCCGCTCTACGTCACTTACGAATACCGCAATATCAGGGTTGACGAACTGGCTCCCGTAGCCGCGCAATATTGTCAGGACCGCGGCAACAAACAGGCCGCCCTTTACAAAATCACGCTGCAGCGGGACAATGCCCGCCGGGCAACTTTTGTCTGCCGGAACATTGACGCAAAATAAGCCGATCTGCTTGCAATAAAGACTTGTTCTTCCTATATAGCATATAAGATTGGAAATTTTTACGAAGAGCAAAAAAAAGATGAACAAAAACCTTTATCATGTCTTGGGCGTAAGCAAAGATGCCGGCGATGCGGAAATCAAATCGGCATACCGTAAACTGGCGCGCAAATACCACCCCGACCTCAACAAAGACAATCCGGACGCAGCTGAAAAATTCAAAGAAATTTCATGCGCTTACGACATTCTCGGCGATAAGGAAAAGCGCAAAAAATACGACAACAACGAAATTGACGCCGATGGAAAACCTACCGGGTTTGGCGCCGGATTCGGAGGTGCCGGAAGCGACGGATACCGCACATATACTTACACAGGCGATAATCCTTTCGGCGGCGGCTCCGGCGGATTTGATTTTTCCTCCATTTTCGGAGATGATATTTTTTCACAATTTGCAGGAGGCCGGAACAGCGGTTTTCAGGGTTTCAGCGGAGCGTCGTCGCATCGGCCGCGCAAAGGCGAAGATATTGCCTACACCATGCGGATTGACTTTCTGACGGCCGCCCGCGGCGATGAAAAAACCGTCAGCATCAACGGCAAAAACATTAATGTCAAAATCCCTGCCGGAACCTCAGACGGACAAACTCTGCGGTTAAAAGGACTGGGACAGCCGAGTTTCAACGGCGGCCCTGCCGGCGATGTGCTGATTACCTTAAATGTGGACAAACACCCATACTTCAGCGCTGAAGGCAGCAATATTCTGATGGAACTGCCGATTACCGTCAAAGAAGCCGTCTTGGGCGCAAAGGTTACCGTCCCCACCATCAGCGGCAAAGTTATCGTCAATATTCCGCCTTATGCTTCCAGCGGCGAAAAACTGCGTCTTAAAGGGAAAGGCATCAAAACTAAAAGTACGGCAGGAGACGAAATCATTACATTAAAAATTATTGCGCCTAAAACCGCCAACCCGGAACTTGAAAAAACACTGAGGGCCATGCCCGACGAAACCGTAAGGAACTTTTAATGCTGCTTGATGCGCTCAAAGACTTTTCCTGGCACAACGAACCTTTCAACGTCCGTTTCAGTGAGGAAGGGATGATTGTCGAAACCCTGCCGCACACGGATTTCTGGCAAAACCGCCGCCACAATTTTCAAAAAGACGACGGCCATTTTTTTTATCAAAACTGCCCGCCTGTTTTTTCTCTGGATATAAAATGGCACGCTGAAAATCCGGAAAACTTTGCCCAGTGCGGCATAATGATCCGGCAAAATGAATTCAATTGGGCCAAGGCCGGAATTCTGTGTGCATCAAAAGACCAGCCGCAAATAGGCAGCGTCGTAACCGTTGCGGGGCAGTCTGATTGGGCCGTAAACCCTCTCAAAATCTGCCCTGCAGACATCTGGTACCGATTATGCTGTCAAAACGGAGACTGTGTCCTGTCTTATTCTCTCGACGGCAGACAATACCAAAGGCTCAGATTGTTCTACCTGAATTCAGACAACGGATTGAAAGCCGGCGCTTATGCCTGTTCCCCGCAGGAAAGCAGTTTTTCCTGCACATTGGAAAACATCTCCTTCAAATAATCTCCGTCCAAACTCAAAGAAGCCTGAGCGAACCGGCGGCCGGACGCCCGTCGCGATCCTGATACAACTCAAAACTGACTGCTTGTCCGTCAGGAAGGCTGGATATCCCGGATCTTTCAAGCTGGCTGATATGTACAAAAACGTCTTTGCTGCCCGTTTCCGGTCTGATAAAACCGTAACCTTTTTTAGTATTAAACCACTTTACCGTACCTTTTGACATTATTGAATTCCTTTTGTTAGATTGACATAAAAAACCGGGTGGACGTCCGCCCGGGGCGAAAGGCTGAGTTCCAGAAACTTCAGCTTATCACGTTGTTTGAGCTTTGCCTTGAGATGTTCTGTTTCCCAAAGCAGCTGTCTGCTGTCGACTTTCATAAAAGCCGTTTCAAAATTAGGGTACAAAATTTTTTCATGATTAAACCGGTATCCCTGTCTCAAAGCTTCGGATGCCACAAAACAAAGATACGAACCAATTGCCTTAAGCGGATTGTCCTGACTTTTAAAACGCTGCAATTGCGGATTATTCTGATATCCCCGGGCACCGCCGCTCAGCGCTTTTTGAGCCAGCAGGCCTTCCCTCCAAAGGGCTATCAAACCGTATTTATCCAAATATTTCGGATGAACCGACCACAAACGCATCTTGCACCCTTTCTTTCAACATCATGATAACCTCACAAAATTCATATAAACTGCCGCCGGCAGATTTAAAGAGGCAAAAAATTTTAGTTTGACAAAATCCGCCAATTTATTCTATATGAAGACATAAACTAAAATTTTTAATTTTAACAATTATGTCTTCAAGATTTCAAGAAATGTGCATGGCAATTCAAAAAGCCTGCACGGAGTGGGAAAATTTCTCACGCAAAAAAACAAAAAAAAATTATTTTAGCCGTCAAGAATTGCAAAAACTTGCCACACTGGCCTCGGTCAAAATTATGTTCCATGGCGGCAGCCAAAACCGTCTGACCTACATCGGCTCATGGAAAGATTGTCAAAAACTCCTAAAGGCCTGTCCCGAAGGAAAAGTTTTGTACCGCCGCGGAAGCTGGCTGTGGGAAGGAAACGCAACGCCGCGCACTGTTCTCCGTCTGCTCAGGCGGGAAAACTCCAGAGTTTGTTTCCTGAGCTTTTACATTCCGCAGGAAAACCAACATCAGACGGCTCTGAACATTCTGCGCCAAAATTTTATTCCGCGGCATATTATCATCAGCAGCGACGATGACAAACGGCACTTTTATTGCGGTACCCGGAAAATTTGCCGCCGTTTATTAAAAGCGCTCAGCGGACGCATCTATCAGCAGGAAAATTTTTGGTGCTGGGAAGGCGGCGGAGCCGAAAAGCAAGTTCAAAAAATCGTTGACGACAATTATGCCAAATCCTAAAACGGAATCACAAAAAGTCCCTTCTTTACGCAAAGAAGGGACTTTTTCACAGCGAAACCGCGGCTAGCGCTCCAGTTTTTTATAGCGGATACGGTGCGGATTAACGGCATCGTCACCGAGGCGGCGACGTTTATCTTTCTCGTATTCCTCAAAATTGCCTTCAAACCACTCAACGTGCCCTTCGTCTTCATAAGCCAGAATATGCGTCGCCAGACGATCAAGAAACCACCGGTCGTGTGATGTCACCAAAACACAGCCGGGATAATTCATAATTCCTTCTTCCAGAGAACGCAGCGTATCAACGTCCAGATCATTGGTTGGTTCGTCCAGCAGAATAACATTGGCACCCTTTTTGAGCATCTTGGCCAAATGAACTCTGTTGCGCTCGCCGCCGGAAAGCTGTCCGACTTTTTTCTGCTGGTCGCTTCCTTTAAAATTAAACTGTCCGACATAGGCGCGGGACGGTATTTCCTTTTTGCCGAGCTGTATCATATCCAAACCGTCAGAAATTTCCTCCCAAACCGTTTTATCCGGATTCAGTTCGTCACGGGACTGATCGACATATCCCAAATCAACCGTATCTCCGAGACGGATTGTTCCGGAATCCGGCTCTTCCTGCCCCGTAATCATGCGGAACAAAGTTGTCTTGCCGGCGCCGTTAGGACCGATAATCCCCACGATTGCCCCTTTGGGAATCTTAAAAGACAGATTGTCAATCAAAACTCTGTCGCCAAAACCCTTGGTCAGATTAGTCGCCTCAATCACCAGATCACCCAGACGTTCCGTCATCGGAATATTAATATGCGCCGTGGTAATCTTATCTTTTGTCGCCTGAGCCAATAATTCGTCATAGGCGTTGATTCGGGCCTTGGACTTTGCCTGCCGTGCCTTGGGATTCTTTTGAATCCATTCC
>CASFLC010000084.1 GCA_949295475.1 uncultured Pseudomonadota bacterium | reverse complement strand
AGCATTGGGCATTAACCCCAAAAACAAACAGGAGGTTATTCTGATGCCGGGGCGTTACGGTCCGTATCTTAAATGCGGCCGCACAAATTACGCTCTTCCCAAAGACTTGAAATCAAAAGAACCGAGTTTGGATGAAGCGCTGAGCGTCATTAACGGTGCAAAAAAATAATTCTTTATTTTAATCAAAAAACCCGTTTTTTTCAAAACGGGTTTTTTGATTAAACAAAACATCAGGCTAAATTTTTGTTTTCAAATTGGCAATCAGTGCATCTACACCGCCGGGATTATTTTTGATAAAGGCGGTATATTCATTGCGGGCGGTGATGGCCAGACTGACATTCTCAATGATAATGTCGACAATTTTGAACTTCTCGTTCTTTTCTCTGACGCGCCAGACAACCTTGGCAGGTGCTCCCTGATCCATCGGGACCTCCGAATTCACAAAGGCCTGACCTTTGGAATTGGAAGCCGTCGTTCCTTTAAATTCAAAGTTTTTACCCTTGAATTCATCAAAACGTTTTGACCAGGTGCTGATGTTCAGCTGACGATAAACCTGAATAAATTCTTTGCGTTGCTCCGGCGTGGCGGTCCGCCAGTTGCGCCCCAAAACGAACTGCCCGATAAAATCCAAATCCAACGCTTCATTAAACAGCTTGGCAAAACGTTCGTCTTTTTCCTTTTGCGAAATATTGGCATTAATGATGTTTTCAATGCCGTCATTGGTAACGTCGCGGACAAATTTGAGCGCCGCTTCGTCATTGATTTCGGCTTTGGCAATGCCGGATACCATCATCAACATTCCGGCAAACAGGGCCAAAACATTTTTTTTCATTTGTTATCTCCTTGCGATACGGGTTAAATTATTCTGCTTCCATTTCATCAAAAATTTCGTCTTCATCCTCAATTCCAAAGTCAAAATCATAAGTTGCCTCATTGCTGTCAGCATCTTTCCAGCATCTGAGTTTGCTTTGGTTTTGAATATAGGCGGAACGCATGGTCGCGTAGAAATCAACCGAATTGCGCTCCAAGTCATCCAACAAATCCAATGCGGCTTCACGCATGGAAACGGCTTTAATCGCCGCATAGGAGTAGTTGACTTTGGCCCGGACGTTGGCGTCGTTATAAGTTGCCCAGAAGACCGGATCAAAGGCATAGTCGACTACCATTCCGGTCAGCGCCCGCGGACTGCTCGGCCCCAGGAACGGCAAAACGATAAACGGTCCGGAGGGGACGCACCATTTGGCAAGAGTTTCATTAAAATCCGTTTTTTTCTGAGGAAGGCCAAAACCTTCGGCAACATCAAACATGCCGGCCAAACCCAACGTTGAATTGAGGGCAAAACGTCCGACCGAAGCCATTGAATCGACCGGTTCTCCCTGCAACAGCAGGTTTCCGGCAGAAATCGGTTCCTTTAAGTTTGCTATTACCGAACTGACACGGTTGCGCACCGCCTGAGACGTGACGGCCCGGTACCCTTCGGCTACCGGTTTGAGGACATATTTATCAAACTGGTAGTTAAAATTAAAGACAGCGCGGTTATAACTTTCCAGCGCGCCGGGTTCTCCTCCGGCATTTCCGGTGGCGCATCCCGTTCCAAAGATTAAAAATGTCCCCAGTAAACCATAATGAACAACTTTATTCACGTCTTCCTCGCTATTAAGATGCAGATGTTATGTTATCAAGCATAATAACATCATAATTTACGAAATCAATAAGTTTAACTTCGTATGCAAAAAATTTTTTGACTCTGCAGTATGTATATTTGTTACAAATAAGAAACCTTTTGTGTTTTGCATTCTCTGAGGTTATGCCTTATTATCGCCTGCAGTTGAAACTTCTATGATAAGGAAAATACGATGACGAACAAACCTTCAAAACCGATTATGTTGTTTGACTGCAAAACATCGCAGAATGTTATCGGCAGAGACAAATTTTTGAAAGCTTTTGAAAAAATTCTTGACCACGGCGCTTATTGTCAGGGACCTGAGACCAAAGAACTTGATGAAAAACTGGCTCAGTACTGCGGTTCAAAATTCTGCTCTACCTGCGGTTCCGGAACCGATGCGCTGACTTTGGCCCTGATGGCCTGGGACGTCAAACCGGGAGACGCCGTTTTTGTTTCTTCCTTTACATTTGTCGCTTCTGCAGAGGCACCGGTTTTGCTGGGCGCCACTCCGATTTTTGTAGATTCCGATCCCAATACTTTTAATATGGATCCGAAAGATTTGCAACGGGCCATCGACGAAGTCAAAAAAGAAGGCAAACTGCATCTGAAAGCGGTTATCCCCGTCGACATCTTCGGTTCGCCCTGCGATTATGACGAAATCATCAAAATCGCCCATGACAACGGCATGAAAGTTCTGGCAGACTCCTGTCAGGCTTTCGGTTCGGTCTACAAAGGAAAACGTGCCGGAAACATTGCCGATATGACCGCAACGTCTTTTTATCCGACCAAACCGCTGGGCGGTTTCGGAGACGGCGGCGCCACCTTCTCCAATACCAATGAAGAAAACGAGCTGGTTAAATCCTGCCGTGTTCACGGTATGAGCCCGGAAGACCATTATGACAACGTCCGTCTCGGCATGACCGGCCGCATGAACTCTTTCCAGGGTGCCGTGCTGCTGCAAAAGCTTACGATTTTGGATCAGGAACTCAAAGACCGTTTCAGAGTAGCCAGCCGTTATGATAATGAACTGGACAGCTATTTCGGCAAGCAGAAGATTTTGGACAACTGTAAATCCGCTTATGCGCTGTATACGGTTACCTGCAACGACAGAGACGAGCTTATGGCCTATCTGAAAGAAAACGGCATTCCCTGCGGCGCCTATTATCCGCGTCCGGTCAATACGCAGACCGCTTACGCCAAATGGAACACCCGCAATGTTCCGGTTTGCGAAAAACTGTCCAAGACGGCTTTGTCTATTCCGATGACCCCGTATCTGGATAATGAAGATTTGGACTATATCATCAACACGATGAACGAATTCGCCGCAAAAAAAAATTCTAAAGCGGCCTAAGTCTTTTCTTCAAAAAACAACAGAAGGAGCTCCTGTTACCTGACAGCAGGAGCTCCTTGTTTTAAATAATTATTGACTCCTTCGGACAAAATTATAATATTTTTCCGGAGGAACGTATGCTTGACAAATATGATTTGATTGTTCCCGTCGGAACTTATTGCATTGCTTCGGACTGTCTGCGTCTGGCGGGGCGGCAGTTTGAATCTTATCCGCTGGACTGGCTCAAGTTTGCAACACCCGACGACGCCGTGAGACTATTGACGACAAAATGTTCTGACTTGCTGCGTCCCGATTTGCTCTCAAAAACCGAACGTCTGGCGGGATTGCACAGAATTTACGTCAATCAGCAAAAAGGCATTGAGTTTCGTCATGATTTTGCCGAAGGTCTGGATTGGGACGTTTCTTTTTTTAAAGTTCAAAAAAAATACGACCGACGCATCCGGCGTCTTTATCAGCGGATTGCACAAGCTGACAATATTTTATTTGTTCAAGCGGACTGCTCTCAGGTTCCCGTTAATGAACAGCATCTGCTTTCGTTGTGGCAATCTTTGCAGGCTTTTTGCGCCGGAAAGCGGATTGACCTGCTGCAGCTTAGAATGAATCTGCGGCCACAGTATCATTTGACGGTCAAAGATTTAACGCCCCAACTGCGTTTGGCCGAATTTGACGTTGACAATCTGGAAGATTATTCCGGCTATAAAAAGAAAATTGCCGCTTATTTAAAAAATTATCATGTCAGTTTTGCCGTCCGGATTAAACATTTCGGCGCCGGTATTCTATTTCGCCTCAGGAAGACTTTTTTGAAACTTCTGGCAGCCCTGCCGCTCTCCGGAAACCAAAAAAAGCTCTTGAAAATTCGTTATAAAGACAGATATTAACAAAAAAATTATCAATTATTGAAATTTATGCTGGACAAGCTTTGAAATATGTTTTATAAACCTTTTCGTCAATTGATGCTCGGGTAGCTCAGTTGGTAGAGCAGAGGACTGAAAATCCTCGTGTCGGCGGTTCGATCCCGTCCCCGAGCACCATTTCAAAGCCTTGATTTTCAAGGCTTTTATTGTTTTAAATCCCTGACGGTTTTTAGCTTTTGTGTAATTGTGACCGGAAATAACTAGATTTATTTAGTCTTTTGGGGAAGTGTTTTGATATGCTTTCTCTAATTTAGGCATCGTTTCATCAATATGTTTTCCGTTTTGATGAAAGTAGTGTTGCACTATCTTAAGTGTTTTGTGGCCAGAAATGTGTTGTACCGTTAATAAATCTACTCCAAAATGAATGAATTAACAAACGTCCGCAAAATATTGGAGCGTCTTACAAAGTACCTTACAAAAAAGAAGGGCTATATCTGTCAATATTGCGGACATAAAACTTTACAGCCATACGGAGGAAAATGCGCACAATCCAAATCCGGCCACCACCACTACATCGCTGCAGAACATTGAGAAAATACCCTGCAACTTTCTTGTTACAGGGTATTTTTGCGCTACGGATTAATCTTAAAACTTATATTTCAAATTAATCAAACCGGTGTGGTCTTGGTAGTCTTCACGGAATTTGCCTTCATAGCCAAGCGCAAATTCAACATTATCGTTGACTTCCGCAGTTATACCGGCGCCAAATT
>CASFLC010000083.1 GCA_949295475.1 uncultured Pseudomonadota bacterium | reverse complement strand
GGCAGGGTTGCGCAATTGTCTTCGCAGACGTTGTTGACGCAGCTCTGGTTGCTGCCGCACATATCATCCGAGCAACATTCTCCGGAACAGACGCAGCTTTCATACTTTCCGCCGCAGGACGAACCGGACAAAGCATATCCGGCCATGGTATCGCAGTTGGATGAGGTATAAATGAATTTTGGTTTGCAGACACAGCCTGTGTAACATTCCAGACCGTATAAGGGCTTGATGTCATAATCGGAGCAGTCGTACAAACTTAAATCAATTGAGTCCGGCGAGGCAAAACCATAAGTCTCACAGGTTTTCTCGGCATCTCCGCCGCCTTTGTCATCACTGCCCGAACTGGTATTATAAGACCGGGTGTCGCTTTGCCAGTCCGGCAGAAACCAGGTTTTGGCCAGTTGATAAGTTTCTCCGTTTCGGAATGAAGCAGGCTCCAGCATTGACGCATTGCCGTTTCCTGTCGGAAATGCCCCAACCATAAACAGAGTTAATATAAAAAATTTTAGAAGATTGTATGATTTCGTCATTTCCGTGGTCCTTCTGTCGTTAAAACCGGTAAACGAAATCTACAGGGAAGGAAAAAATATGATTAGCCACGACAATCCGGCCGCTTTAAGCAGCCAGATTGTTCTCCGTGATTAATCTATGTTATTTGAGGGGCACAACTCCCTCAAACGAATCACCAACACACTATAGACTACAATGTTTATGTTAGCCTAAATTTGACTGATTGTCAATGTGGTGCAAAAAAAACAAATACGTTTTAATTTTTCTTTTCAGTCGATGCAAAGGATTCTTTGAGCCATTGATTAATCTGCTGCCACAAGGTTTGCTTTTCCTTGCAGGTTTGAGTTTTGGCATCCCAAACGCCGCCGGAGTCTTCGCACGCATGTTGCTCCTGATGGCTGTAGTAATAACAACCGTAAGCGCCGGCAGCAATAAGCACGACGACAAACAGAATTTTAAGAAAATTTTTGGCGGCAAACCACAAAATCCATCCTCCGGCCAGCCCTACCATTATCAGCTTGTTGAGTATGACATTATGCTCCAGCACAAAGGCCTGGACGCCGTAATAGATTAACGCGACGATAAAAATGACGTTTACCGGAGAAGTCAGACACCATAATAAAATACGTTTTAACAACGGATCTTTTTGTTCTTCGGTATTGTCGCTCATGCGCTTTCCTTTCTAAAAATGTCGCTTATTTTTTTCAGGTTAGCAAAAAATATTTTTACGGCCTACGAAATTTTGAGTTTTTTTAACCGAAAATATTTAAAGCCGAAAATTACCGATTGCGGGTCAGAATGTTATGTGCTTAATTTATTTATGATGAAAACAAATGAACATTTATAATTTTTACTCCCTGCCCCTTACTTTTGCGATGAGCCAACTTGCCCCATTCTTTGACGATGCCCCGCCATTAAAAAAGCCCGCATAAAGCGGGCTTTTTTAATGGCGGGAGTGACGAGGCTCGAACTCGCGACCTCCTGCGTGACAGGCAGGCGCTCTAACCAGCTGAGCTACACCCCCATCCGGGTTCGTTCTCTCTTATAGCCAACAAAAAATATAAAAGCAAGCACTTTTTTTAAATTTTTATATTTTTTTCACCTTTTCTGTGTTAGACTTTAATTTAGGGGGCGAACTTATGCACATAAAACCTAGAAACAGCTTTATTTTTTCGGGGCTTGTCTGTATAGTTTGCTGAGGTTGGCCGTGTATTTATTGGCGAAGCCGACTTTTTTCGTAAACAACAAAAGAAACAAACCTATGAATTGGAAAGATTATTTAAAATTTGATTTGAAACAAAAAAATAAGCATAAGGTTATAACTCTCGGTTATGCCGTTGCCATTATTTTTGCTTTTGTCCTTTCGCTGACGAACAACAATTATGTGGAAGCTTCCGTTTCAAAATCAGAGCGGCTGGATTTTCAGCTGATTGAAAACAACATCGCAGAAAATCTTTCCGACCCCGAAAGTGTTTACCCCGCGGCTTCTATTGACAACATTAACGGCTTGTTTTCCATGGTCAATTCTCTGGTCCGGGAAAAAGATGTTCAGAAAAACGTTGAAGTTCAAAAAGGCGATACATTAATTTCCGTGCTTACCAATCTCGGTTTTGACCGTAATGCCGCCAACGACATTTATTATAAACTCAAAGAACATTACGACCCCAGAGACCTGAAAGCCGGACAGGAACTTTCGGCCAATCTTACCATTGATACCCAAACAGACGATATTCTCCGCCTTAACGCCCTGGTCATTGAGCCCGAAATCGGTGAGAAAGTGGTTGTTTCGCAAAATGAGGCCGGCGAATATCTGGCGGAAAAAATCAAAGACGAATTAATTACGGAAATCAGCAACGCAACGGGAATAATTGAGGGGAACCTTTCCACCAGCATGCAAAAACACGGCGTTCCTTTGCGCGTGGTTAACAAATTTATTCAGATATTTGCTTACTCCGTTGATTTTCGCCGTGATTTGCGCAAGGGCGATAAATTTGAAATCATTTACGAAAATCAGGTTACCCCTGACGGGGAAAACGTAAAAGCCGGAAATATTATTTATGCCGGATTAGTTCTTCGTAACACCCGAATCTCTCTTTACCGTTACGAGGACAAAAAAGGCAATGTTGATTATTACAACGAAAAAGGCCGGCCGATGAAAAAAATTCTGTATAAGATGCCGTTGAATTATGCCGCTCGCATTTCTTCTCCTTTCGGCAAACGCCGTCACCCGATTTTGAAGGATATCAGAATCCATTGGGGCGTTGACTATGCAGCTCCTTCGGGAACTCCCGTCCTGGCAGGCGGCGACGGAGTGGTTCAGGTGGCAAAATATAACGGCGCTTACGGAAATTATGTTAAAATCCGCCACAATTCCGAATTTGCCACGGCTTACGGACATATGAAGGGGTTTGCCAAAGGCATCCGCCCCGGTGTCCGGGTTAAACAGGGACAGGTTATCGGTTATGTCGGCAGCACCGGGCGGGCAACGGGGCCTCATGTCCATTATGAAGTCGTTCACAACGGCAGACGTGTCAATCCCCGCACGATTAAAGCATCCACCGGTGAAAACCTGAAAGGACAAAATTTGAAAAACTTTAAAGTTCAAATGGCAAACATCAAGAAATCTTATGCAAATATGTTTGCTCAGAACGATCCTCAAAAAATGGCGCAAAAATAAATCTTACGAATCCCGGAAACATCCGGGATTTTTTTTGTGCTATTACGTCTTGAATTTAGTTTTAAGCTTTGTTAGATTTAACTTATCATCTGAAGGGAATGGTATGAGGTTTAAGCCTTTGAAAAAACTGAAAGACGCTTTTATTTTGCTGTCCAATGACGACGGCATCGGAAGTTTTGGCCTCAGACTTTTGGAAAATGAACTGCGACAGGCCGGCGCCCGTATCGTCGTGGCAGCCCCGCTCTCTGAAAAAAGCGGTTTTTCGCATTCCATCAGCGGCGATTTGGCCTATTCGGAAATGTATGACGATTTTACACAGCTGCCGAGAAGAATCGAAAAAATTGACGATATTCATTTCGGAATCGACGGCACACCGGCAGACTGCGTTCATGTTGCCTTGACTCTGCTGTTGCGGGAAAAACCGGATTTGATCATCAGCGGTATTAACATGGGGCGAAATCTGGCTGAGGATATTCTTTATTCGGGAACAGTCGGCGCCGCAGCAGAAGCCGTCGTCCGCGGAATTCCCGCTTTTGCGCTTTCACAGGATATTGAGGGACCGAAACCGGATTGGTCCGTTGCAAAAAAATACACCGTTCCCCTGATTGAGAAATTGGCGGCCGAAAGTTTTGACATCAATACCCTCATCAGCATTAATTATCCGAATATTCCGCCGGAAAATCTTTCGGGTATCTGCGCAACCAGACAGGGGGAACGCCGCTTTCCGGATAAAAGACTGCTCAAAAGTAATTATCCCGACGATTATGCGGAAACGGCGAAAAATAAAATAACCATAACGCCGCTAACTATTGATTATACGGATTACAAAGACCTGGATAAACTTCAAAAGCTTTTTAACAACAGCCACTGACGTTTTCACGCATTCTGATTTGTTTTGTCAAAACCGGAATCCGGCAAAAGCGGTATAATTTTTTGTTTGCAAAAAACTCTATTTTAATCAGAGGAATCCCCAAAATACGGATTTTTCCTTTGCCTATCCGGCGTTGAGCATACTTCTTTTTCAGCTCTTCGCAAAAAACTGTCCTTTGAGCATATTTCCAGTATAAATCTGACGCAGCCGTTATAGCTTTCCACGGCTTGAGGCCTATATAATGGGTCACGAGCGCGGTACGTCTGATGCTGTCTGCCGCTTTATAACCCTTAGCAGCCAGATATAACTCAAAAATGTCAGGAAAATAATTGTAACGATAATCCAACTTTTTGAAATTATTATCAAAAACGATGTTCAAAATATCCTGATCCGGGCAAATTAATTTCGGCCCCAGGGCAATTGTTTTTTCAACCAGTTCCTGCGTATATTTTTTTATTTTCGGGATATTCATCAGCAGGACGCCGGAATTAAAATAATTGTTTCCGCCTTGAAAATCCGGCCAAATTTTGGAGCAAAAAATATCGTGATGCGCTTTCATAAAATCTTCTGTTACGGCACCGAGCGGATAGTCGCCCAAATCCTGATGATAAAGTTCCGCAATATCGCCATTGACAATGACATCGGCATCTAAATACAGCGCCTTCTTCAAATCAGGGGCAATTTCCGGAATAAAATAGCGGGAATAGCTGCTGGCGGAAAAACGGCAATCAGGAAACCTTTCCAGACTGAATTTGGTCATGTCAACATAATGAAGGCTGTAATGTTCAAAATCCATCAGGCTGTCTTCTATTTTTTGTTTGGTCTCGTTTTTAATACCGCCGTCCAAAATATAAAAATCAACTTTTTCTTTCGTATTATCCAGAATGGAATAAATTGCCGAGGTCAGATAGGGGGCATAATTTTCGTTGCTGGCGAAAAAAACAGAAATATTTTCAGTCATCTTCTTATATCCTATAATATTAATTTATTTACCAGCATAGACATAAAAATTAAGAATAGCAATATTTTCAAAAATAATATTTTTATCTGTTGAAAAGAATTGTCCCTTCTGTCTCTAACATACAAAAAAACCTCCGCAAGGGAGGCTTTTTTATGGTGCCGGTTAGTAGACTCGAACTACCGACCCACGCATTACGAATGCGTTGCTCTACCAACTGAGCTAAACCGGCAACGAGGTATAAATTACATAAACAAATTAAAATTGCAAGCATTATTTATATGTTTTTAATCTTTAAGCATCATTTTGAGGTTTTGCAAAGACAAATCATATAAATTTTTTGCCGTTTTTTGTAAATTTTGCTGTAACTTTTTATATTTTGCCTCTCCGATGCCGACGGCCTTAAACATGGCTTCGCCCAAATCAGCCTCATATATGACTGCGTTATCCGGCGTAAAATGGTAAAACGCTGCAAATTTTTCCTGAATGACACACGGCTTGGCAAAGGCATATATCAACTGCGCCGAGCCGGTAACTCCCGTCGTTATATAACGCAGATGTTTCGGGTTCTCCGGATTTAGCAACGGCAGATAAAAATCGGCGTTTTCAAGTTCTTTGAACATTTCCGGATAACTCAGATATCCTTTGATTTCAATATACGGCCGAATATCTTCGGGCAGGTCCTCCAGTTTTCCGCTGCCGATAATCGTTATTTTAATCCGTTTATTATTTCGGAGCAAATGCCGCACGGCTGAAAACAACTGCGTATAATCCCTGCAATTCGGCGTAATTGCGCCTACCGTTACGAATATCGTTTCTTCTTTGTGCCGCGGCGTTATTTCTACATCGCCGAGATATACGGGCGCGACCATTTCACCTTTGGGAAATTTTTCTAACGTTATAATTTGACGGTTTTGAACCAAATTCTGAATTCCGAAAAGCTCTATATCCGTCTGCTCATGCTCTACCAACAAGGTTTTGTGCTTTCCCTGAGGCATAAATCCGACAACTTGGGGAACGGAACGGTCCGGCGTCCAAAAACACCAGGTCGTTGTTATTATCACCCGCTCATATTCTTTTATTTTTCTCAATCCCAACAATTTTTTCAAAAGGTGCTGTCCGAATCCGAAAACGCGCAAACGTTCGCTCCGTAAGCGGCAAAAACCGTCATCCTGCAAATTCTTGACAGTCAACAAAACGTCAACGTTATACCCTAAATCCAAAAAATATTTGGCATAACCGACTACGACGCTGCCGTGTCCGTTGTTTGCCTCGCAAATAAAAACGCTGTTGGGGCGGACATCTGCTTTTTTAAACTCCTTAAACAAACGGACGCCCTCCCGGGAATAAACCTGAAGCCAATGTCTGGCTGCACGCCGCCGCTGCTTTCCGGGAATGAAACAAGTCAAAAGTTTAGACAGGGATTTTTGCATCAGGCTTTCTCCGCTTATTGACGCAGGCTTTTGACAATGTTGATGAAATCGTCGCCGCGTTCCATAAAATTTTTATAATAACCGAAGCTCGGCGCCGTCGGTGAAAATAATACCAGCGAGCCGCCGGCCGCTTTTATTTTTTCAAAAGCGCAGGTAACGCCGTCGCGCAGATTGTCTGCCTCTATCAGTTCAAAATCCGGACGGCTGACATATTTGCGAATAGAATCGGCAATTTGCTTTCCGCACTGAAACAATGTGACGGCAACTTTTACCTTTGGGTTATTCTGAATGAAGCGGGCATATTCGGTATAGTCCTGTTGATTTTCAATTCCGCCGGAAATAATCGCCATTTTGTCGTTAAAACTCTTCATGCCGCCGATGGCAGCCTCCGGCGCCGTGGAAATGCTGTCATTGATAAACAATACCCCGTCTATCTCCGCCACCTTTTGCAGACGGTGCGGCAGCGGTTCAAAACTTTTCAAACTCTCTACCGCTTTGCCGACCTCCATTCCCAAAAAGCGCACAATTGACAAGACTCCCGACAAATTGTCCAAATTATGGTTGCCACTGAATTTGAAATCGTCAATATCCGCCAGCTTTTTACTTCCGTCCCAAAGCTCCCTGCCCTCGGCATGCAGCCCTTCCGGCTCATCGTAATATTTTATATTGTCCATCCCGCCGCAATAAAATTTCAGCTGAGGATCGCGCCCGTTTATAAAACAGACATCGCCTTCCTTCTGATTGGCGGCCAGGTGAATTTTATCTTTGCAATAATTGTCATGGCCATGGTGCCAATCCGTATGAACCGAAAATAAGTTGGTAAACATCACAATCTGCGGAGACGCCGTCAAATCGCTGGCCTGATAGCTGGAAAACTCAGCTGCGATATACTCGTATTCTTCATCCAGCAGTTCAATCAGAGGTTTTCCTATGTTACCTCCCAGCGCAGCCTTCTGACCGCCGTTGCGCAAAATATGGTATAACATGCTGACGCTGGTGCTCTTGCCTTTTGAACCGCTGATACCAATGACCTTTGTCTGCGGATGATTAGTCCGCATTTCATTTAAGAACAAATCGGAACAGGAGGTTACCTTTAAACCGCGGTGGCGGACTTTTTGAAACTCGTCCTTATAAATGCTGACGCCCGGTGAGCGGATAATCACATCGCTGCGGGAAAGAGCTTCATCAAGCCGGTCCGGCCCGTCCTTGTCTTCATAACAGATGATTTCGGCGGGAATATTGTGTCCTTCCAGATAATTTTTAGCGGCGGTTCCCTCGCTGCCCATTCCCCAAATAAGCACCCTTTTATTCTGCAGATCCTTCAGAAGCATCTTTTTTTCCTTTTCTTCTTAACGCATAGAACTGAGTCTGAGTTTCCTGAGAAACCTTGCTGCCCTGATGAACGACAAGCTGATTAAACGGAATTTCGATTCCTTCCTCGGCAAAGCGGCGATTGATTTCAAACCGCAGTTCGCTGGGAACACTCCAGCCGTTCCAGATATCGTTGACATAAATCCGCAACTCAAACTCTAAACTACTGGGACCAAAATTTTGAAATAATACATAAGGTTCCGGTTTTTTAAGAACACGTCTGCAGTTTTGGGCGCATTCCATCAAAATCCGTTTAACCTGCTCGGTGTCCGAACCATACGCTACCCCGACCGTTACGGAATAGCGCGCCCAGTTGTTGCTGTGCGTCAGATTTGTAATCGAACTGGAGAGCAAAGTGGCATTCGGGATGATCACACTCGACTTTTTGAATGTTTCGATTTCGGTTGAACGAATATTTATCTGCTTGACGCGTCCTTCCTCATTATTAATCACGACCCAGTCGCCAACCTTAATCGGCCGTTCAAACAGCAAAATAATGCCGGAAACAAAGTTGTTAACCACTCCCTGAAGGCCGAGACCGATACCAACCGACAAAGCACCGGCAACCAAAGCAAAATTGGTGAGGTTTCCGCCCATAATGGCTATTGCCAGCAGCGCCGCCGCCACATAACCGAGAGATCCGAAGCCTGATGCCAGCGAATGCTTTATGCCCTCATCAATCTCCATCCGCGCCAAAACATTTTCTTCCAACCGCCGCTTCAACGCCCTGATTAAGGCAATGGCAATCCAAAACGTTAATAAACCCAAGGCAATGGAAATTAAAGATATTTGCACGCCGCCAATCGTAAAGCCCGTCAGAAGTTTCATAATCAGGCCGCTCAGCACATCCGTCGGCACGCCCCAGACGGCTAAAATAATAAATAATCCGCTTAGGGCAAACAAGGGATCTATAATTAAATTTGACCAAAAATCAATCTTGTAAATAATCCGGCGGCGCAGGCGGAACGTCTTGACCCAGAAATGAATCAGCAGCAGGCGGTGCACTACCTCATAAAAGCTCTTACGAACGGCCATAATGGCACCGATTATCAGGACGGAAGCAATCACCCGATTCAATATAAACGACGACAAATAAGGGTAACCGAACAAAGACAGCGCAAAGACGCCTATGGCAAACAAAGAAACAAAAAATGTCACTTTGAACCCTTTGCTTAACTCTCCGTCGCCGAGCTCTTCGTCTTCCGAAAGATTATTTTCATCCCCGACCGGCTTTTCTTCCCATAACAAACGTTTGGTTATCAAAGCTATGCAGAAGGCTTTGATTGCCGAATCGACGGACATCAGAAACGTGAGCAGTTCAATAGGGTAATTGCCGATAGCAACCAGATGCTTCAAAAAAGCCGTAAATCCGATTACGGTAACGCTGAAATACAAAGCGGCCGTAACGCTTTTGGCCTTCGGCGTGCTGACATGAATCAAACGCCAGCGCTCATTGTACGGCGTGAAAATAACTCTTGAAATTGCCCGGCCCATTATGACATAAAGCGAATAATACATAAAACTGTTAACGGCCATGCCAAAAAAGCCGGTTGTCAAAATCTTGCTGCTGGCAGACCAAAACAAAAACGATCCGATAATCAGCGTCGGAATAACGCCATAGGCAATAGCTACCGAAATCGCCGCCAAAATCTTTTTGCCATAATGCGGGGCCTCAATGTCCTTGCGATAACCGAAGTGGCGCATAATGAACATCCGCATTCCCCATCCGAGCCAGATAATAAACGCTACCAGCAGTAAAACGGGAATAATCCGGGATTTGACGGTATTAACCTCTTCTTGCGACAGGGTTTTATACCAATCCACCGGCGAGGCAACCATATCAAAAACAAACCCGATGAAAAGTTTTGAAGAATTAAAAAGTTCGGCCGGATACAGCAGCGGCGTTGTCCGCAACAGCAGATTTCCCAGCAGTTCTTCGTTGCGCAGGTTAAAAATGGCCAAATCAAGCTCATCCATTCTGGTCAGGAGGATTTCGACCTCGGCGATCCGCCCTTTTTCCGTTGCCAGTTCGGCATTAAACTCCTTGCGCTTTTGGGCGATGACGGCAATTTCTTTTCCGTTTTCCGGCACCACTCCCAAAGCATCTATCCGTTTTTGCACGAATTCCAGATCGCGCTCTATGTCTTTTTTGACGCTTTCAAGTTGAAGTCTGGTTTGATTAATAAAAGTGACATCTTCTCCGAGTTCTTCCGAAGTTGCCGTTCCCTTTTTGATGCTTTGGCTGATTTTGTTCAGCCGCTGATTGAGCTCCATATAATTCAAATCAGGTCCCAAATCGACCACCGATTTTTGCTGGGCAGCCGCGGGAAGCACTCCCGTCAGCCAGACACTCAAAAACACCAAAAGGAAAAGCTTTTTCATTAACATACTCCGTTATTTGCCGCAAGAGGTCAACAAGCGGGCCACAGCCAACGCATTTTT
>CASFLC010000082.1 GCA_949295475.1 uncultured Pseudomonadota bacterium | reverse complement strand
CACCGCGGGTTGGTTATCGGAAAAGTCGAAAGCACCGACAAAGGTTGGCTGCGTTTTAAGACCGGACATGCCGTTGCACGTTATGACGGTATTCAGTTGGATATTGCCGGGCAGGAAAAACCGTTTGGTTTTTCGGCGCAGATTCTAAGAGCCAACGGGCGGAACGTTTTTGAAGTTCGCGCGGGAGAAACGGCGGAAATCAAGCTTCCTCCGCAAATGCCGGCCTTACAGAAAGGGCAGATGGTCTATCTGGCTTCTTCCGGTGCTGTCAAAGGCGAATATCGTTATGAACGCCCAAAACCCGGGGCTTTTAAACAGCGCCGGACGGTTGACATTAAGGTTGATATCGGCGCCAGTGCCGTCACGGCGCAGGGGGACGGCATCAAAGTATCTGTTCAGGGCAGTTTTACCGCGGCGGAAAATCCTCAAAAAGTTGAAACGGCCGTGCGGACGGCTTTTGAAAAATGCGGCAATACGGATAAAAAACCGGGACGAATTGAGGTTTCTAATCCGGACGGCCTTTTTGTGCCGGTTTCGGTTCTTAATCATTTGCGGCGGGAGTTATATGCGGCATCCGGCGACGGTAATGTTTCGCGCTGTTTGCCGGAAACTGAGCACAGAATGCACGGCGGCGGAAAAATGCTGTTAAAAACCGATCGCCCGGAAAGTATGACGCTGATAAATTTTGAAGACTGCGAGGAAATTATTGTCCTTTTAGACGAGAATTTTGACGAGAAGCGTTTAAAGGGGCTGCCGCATCACAAACTTCGGCTGGCTTTGCCGGCGGTCAGCCGTAAAGCGGAAGTTTGGGAAAAGCTCATCAATCGTCTGCTGGCTCAGGGGTATCGCAAATGGGAAATAGCCAATTATTGGGGATTGTCCGTTTTGCCGGAAAAGGGAATCGACTTGAGCTTTGATTATCCCCTGTATGTCTTTAATACTCAGGCAGCACAAACGGCAGCCGAACTCGGGGCCTCCCGGGTGACGTTGTCCGTGGAAGACGGTTTGTCCAACTGGCAGAAGCTGGCGCAGAAATCTCCGCTGCCCGTGGTTTTGCCGGTTTATGAAGACGTGCCGTTGTTTCGCAGTGCGGTTTGTATTCGCTCCAATGCCTGTAGGGATTGTCCGCGCGGCGAAAAGTGGCTGGAATTGAAGCAGGGAAGCAGAGTTTACGACGTTTTGTCCCGGGATTGCTTTACGATGCTGTTTGGCCGGGAACCCTTTTGTGCGGCAGCAGAAGCGGCCGAGGTTTCTGCGGATTTTTATCGTGTGGATATTCTTTATAAAAAATATACGCCGGAGCAGGCGGCGCATATTTGGCAAAAAGCTTGTCTCAGGCAGGATGTCGGTTCCTGCCGCAAAGGAAATTTGTACAAAAACGGCGGCTTTTAATTTTTCTGAAAAAAATTGAACTTTCGGCAGAGCGTTTTCGTTTTACTGATTGTAAGGAGTGAAAAATAATGAGGGACGATATTTCAGAACTGTTAAAAGAGGCCAAACCTCTGTATTTTGCCCGCAAAACCCGCCGCCGGAGAATTAAAGCTGCTCTGGCCATGCTGGTCTGCGCGGTGATGCTGCAGTCTTTTTATCCGAGGAGCGAACCGGTGCCTGCCTATAATTGGTATGATGCCTTTGCTTTGACGGATTCAACAGTTGCCGACAATACCTCGGTGATTGAACAGATGGGACTGCCGACAGATGACATGGGCTTTTTAATGGTTGTGTAAATGAAACAGATAATTTTGGAAAACAGGCAGCGTATCAGGGCTATTATCCGCAGGCTGACCGGAAGCGATAATGAAGATATTGAGCAGGAAGTGTATATCAAAACCTGGCGTAATCTTGAAAATTATCATGAAGAAGGTAAATTTAAGCAGTGGATAAGCGCGTTGACAGCCAATGTCTGTCGGGATTATTTCCGGTCCAGACAATTTAAGGCCGAAACGCTGCAGCTGAATGATGAAGAAGTGTTGGATAATCTGCCCTGTGAGAGCGAACAGGAACAAATTGTGGACAGCAAGCTGCGGCAAAAGCTGATTTTGAAGGCTGTAGACGAACTGCCCAGAAAACTGAGGCAAGTTATTGAACTTTATGAGTTTGAGGACATGTCTTATGAGCAGATTTCCCGCAAAATCGGGGTGCCAGAAGGAACCATTAAGTCCCGTTTGTTTAACGCTCGTAAAATTTTGAGTGAAAAGCTGCAAAATCTAAAAGGAGAATAAAATGAAAAAGACATTGATTTTATTATGTGCATCGGTATTTATGCTGACAGCATGGACAGTTCAGGCTGCGGAGAAGCCGGAAGATATGCCGCCGCCGCAAAAAGAAAGAATTGCACCGCCGGAGCAGCGTCTGGCCGATGATTTGGGTTTGAGCGACGAACAAAAAGCTCAGGCCGAAAAACTGAGAACGGACAGTCGGGAGAAAATGAAACCTTTGTTTGAACAGATGAAGGAACTGCGTACCAAAATGGATGAATTGCGCAAGGAAAATATGGAGGCCTTTGAACAACTCTTAACGCCGGAACAGAAAGATAAGTTCGAGCAGATGAAGAAAGACCGTCCGCGTCCGCCTCATCGCCGCAAAGGACCGCACTGGGATCGGAGAGGCGGTCCTGACGATATGCCTCCTCCGCCGCCGCATCATAAAGACCGGCACGGATTTGACGATTAATTTCCGTCTTTTTATTAAAAGGGCTGTCTTGCGCAGTCCTTTTATTTTGCTTGCGTCATTTATCAGCGGGGTGTAAATTGCAAAAAAAAAGAAAGGACGAATATGCGTAAACTCGGCGTTAAGTTGTGGACAAGAGACGTTTTGAAGTACAAGGCTTTTTTTGATGATGTTGCAGAAGCCATCAGAAGAAAAGAGTTTGAGTATGTCGAGTTGTTTGTTTTCCCAAATACATACGAGGATACGTTTGAGGCTGTCAGGGAGGGGGTGCGCGGCTGTCCGGTTGTTATTCACAATTCGCACAGTGCCTATGGGTTTGATTGCGGAGACAGCGGCGCATTGAAGAATAATTTAAAGGATATCGGAGATTCTCAACGTTTTGCCGATGCGTTGCAGGCGGATATTATTATTGTTCATGCCGGCTGCGGGACGCTGCCTCAGAATATTGACGAGACCATAAGGCAATTTCGGCTTTTTAACGATACGAGAATCGCCGTAGAAAATATGGCGGCGTTTTGTATGGTTTCAAAAAAATTTCAACACGGCGTTTTTCCCGAACAGATTGAGCGGATAAAAGCGGAAACGGGCTGTAAGTTTTGTATGGATTTTTCTCATGCCGTGTGTGCGGCTAATTATTACAAAAGAAAACCTGTCGATATTTTAGATGATTTCAGACTTTTGGAGCCGGATATGTATCACTTGTGCGACGGGAGGCTGCAGGGCATTGATGATGTGCATCTTCATTTCGGCGAAGGAGACTTTGATTTGGAAACCATAATTAATCGTTTTATTGACGAGAAAGCCAGGGTGACGATGGAAACCGGTTATAAACCGCCGTTAAACGCCGATCCGTGGCGAAAAGACAGGGATTATTTCCGCAGGCTCGAAATCAACTCATCGACAAACTGAGGCAGCGTTTTACCGGCCGGACCGTAAATATGCCGGTCAAACAAATAATTGTTAGCGGTTGGTTCCAGCGTAAATTCAACGGCGTCCGCGCCGTAATATTTGACGGTTTGCACAAAACCGGCCGCAGGATAGACAACGCCCGAAGTGCCGACAGACAAAAATAGGTCACAATGGCGCAGAAGGTATTCCACTTTGTCCATATACAACAGGTTTTCTCCAAAGAAAACGATGTTGGGTTTCATCATGCCGGCAATCCCGCAGGAAGGGCAGGCCGTTTCCGTTGTTACGTCGCTCCAGCTTTCCAGAACGTGTCCGCAATTGAGGCAGACCGCCTGATTGATTTGCCCGTGGATGTGGTAAATGTTTTGTGTGCCGGCTTTTTCGTGCAGCGTATCGACATTCTGGGTGATGACGGAAACCTCTGCCGGATATTCTTTTTGCAGTTTGGTCAATGCCAGATGCGCCGGGTTGGGAGCCGCTTTGAGAATTTCAGGTTTGAGAGTGTTGTAAAAATCATGAACAAATTCCGGGTTGCGTTCAAAGGCTTCGACCGTTGCGACGTCTTCAACCCGATGATTGTTCCACAGTCCGTTGGCGCTGCGGAAAGTCGATAATCCCGATTCAGCCGAAATTCCGGCGCCGGTCAAAATGACGATGTTTTTGTAGAGACGCGTGTTTTCCATTTTTATTTTCCAATAAATTTTAAAGCCATTATAAGACTTAAATATTTATTTGGAATAATGTTCTTTGTGGCGGTTGATAATAATTGCCCGGGTATCGCGCGTTTGTTCCGGTTCTTTGGGCAGCTGCCATTTCCCTTCCGCCGCAATGAGAATATCCGGGTGCGACTTGATGCTGACGCGGTTATGCGGAGATAAATTCAGACTGAAGGGGAAGCCGGTCCTGTCGTTACAGGTAAGCGGTTGGGCCAAGGACAGAGGGCTCAGCCCTTCGGGCATTCGTATTTGAGACGAATAAGCCAGCGTGTGCCGGTATCCTTTGTCCGACAGAAATCCCGCCGCATAGGCATAAAGGGCCGCAGCGGCCGGTTCGACGGCCTGGCCGGCGGCGGCACAAAAGTTTTCCAGTTTGACAAAGTCCCGGAAGTATCTTATGCGGAGCGAAGCCGCGATTTCGTTTCGACGAAAGCAAACAAGATGCGTTGCCGTCAGATTGTTGCCGTCTTGCAACAGTTTGGGACTGTGTTTTTGTTGAAAATCAAGCAAATTTTCCATTTCAGACAGTGTTCTGACAATGGAAACTTCATATCCGGATTGTCTTGCCGGCGCAACAGCGGGCAGAAATTGTCCTTCCGCAAAAAGTTCACCCATGCGGTTTCGTCCTTCCGGAGCGGCAATGACTTCTGCTGCCGACGAAAGCTTGACAGGGTTTTCCACCGGAGAAATCCTCAAAGAAACAGGATACAGCTTGATGCCTCCCAAATCTAAAAGAGCCGCGTCGGGCAGGGCATCGTGGCCTTTGTCCAGCCAATGACGGTAAAGTCCCTCTTTGCAAAAACAGTGGGTTTGGGCGTATCCTTTGTGTGAGATGAAGTTTCTGGCATGTTCCAAAACATGGTCTATCAATCCGGGAATTCGCAAATCCGGATTTTTGCAGAATCGTTCCAGTCGGACAAAGTCGCTAAAATAACGCAGACGCATTACCGCGGCAATCTGATTGTCTTTTTTGGCAATGATATGGGTGCCGCTAAAATCATTTCCATCAAACTCAAGATTTTCTTTTACGCCTTGTTTTTCAACAAATTCTTGATGTCTCAGAGCAAAAGATGCCCGGAGATCGTCTAAGTTGCGGATGATGTCTATTTCAATTTTTTGTTCCATAAGAAAATAATAATATTGACCTTTAACGCTTTTGAAGGTACTACTTTGATAATACAGGTTTATAATATTAGACACTTTTGATAGTGAATCGTTGAAATGAGTGTGAAAAAGAAAGTTTTATTGATGAGAAGCCTCCTGTATTTTCAGGAAACCATTCGCAATGGGCAAATTACGCTTACGGCCCAAAAGAATGGTATTAAGATTTCGAATCTGAGTAAAATGCTGAAGGATTTGGAAGAAGAGTTGCATGTGCAGTTGCTGCATCGCTCAAGAGACGGCGTCCGTCCGACAACCGCAGGTAAGCAGATTTATAACATGACGCTCAGGGTAGAGGAAAAATTGCGCTTGTTTGAGAGTGTGTTATCCCGACGGGAGGATGAGATTAAGATTGTCAGAGTCTACATAGACGGCGAGTTTGAAGTCGATCGTTTGGATGATTTTTTGAAAGAAAACGAGTTATGTCTGGTGGAGGCGGCAGACAGTCCCGAAACAGCCGATTTGGCCGTCGTTCGGGATAAACCCGAAGATACGGGCAGCAAAGCCGTCGTCAAACACACCATTGGTTCGGCGATTAAACAAGACGTCTATTTTATATATGACGGCACCAAAGAGGAGGCCGTTAAACTCTATAAGTTTTTGGAAGCTTCAATCATGTAGTTAATCAGGCATCTGACTTTGGGGATATCTTTGGAGTCTTTGTGGCTGATTATCCATAACGGGTGACGAACGGTGAGGTTTAATTTTGGCAAAGAGATTAAATCGGCATCTTTTGCAGCAATGAATGTCGGCAGCAGAGATATTCCGATGCCCTGCTTGACCATACACAAAAGCATGGATGACGAATTGGTGGTGGCTTTCAGATTGGCCGCGTTTGAAATGATGTTGTTCCATTCGGGCCAGAGGCGAAAGTTGTCACGGGTGCAAATGCTGTGGTTGCGTATCAGGTCGTCAAGGTTTTTCGGCGCGCCGTATTTTTTGACGTAATCGGCAGAGGCGCAGGGTTTAAAAACGATGTTGCCGTGTGAGATGACGACGGCATCGCTGAACATCGGTTTTTGATAGACTATTCCCAAATCAATGTCGTTAATGTGGTTGGGACTTTCCAGCGAGCAATGTATGTTTAGATGAACTTTCGGATATTCTTTGTAAAAATCTTCCAGATAAAGGGAAAAGAAGTCCGTGCCGACGCCTTCGCTGCTCCAGACGTTAATGTCTCCGGAAATATCGCATATATTGTTGGCAAAAGTTTTTATCTGATGCAGAGAGTCTTCCAATGCACAGGCTATGTTGTAAAAAGCGCGTCCTTTTTCCGTCAGCTGGACGCCGCCGTGCGTCCGGTTGAAAAGTTTGCACTGAAAATGTTCTTCGGTTTCTTTCAGGGAACGGGACAGGTTTGATTCTTTAATGCCGTTTCTCTGGGCTGCCGATTTTATTTTGCCGCATTTGGCTATTTCCGTAAAAATGAATATCTTTTCAGCCAGTTCGGTGTCTTTTTTGATTGTCATTACCATCCCTGTTTTATAGGTCTTATTTATGAAATAAGGTGTGTTATTGTTACCTAAACATGAAATATATTACATCTGTAAAATTTATTTGTACATATAAAAGTTGGCGGAGAACGTAAATGTTTAAAGAATCTGCAGGGATAAAAGAGAAAAAAGAGCTTTCTTTTGCTCAAGTGCGGGCCGATTTTGAGCGGCTGATTGAAAAACTGCAAAAATTAAAAATGCGCGACACCTATTTTTTTGCCGATGTCGCGTTTGAACAGTTCAAAAATGAATCTGACAGGATAATTCATTGAAAATGTTTGAGAATCAGGTCGATTTGTTCTGAAATGTAATTGAGCGTGGAATCGTTGACCGATTTGATTTTTTCGATGACAATAAGTTCTTTTTCTATTCTGAACAGGCTTTTGTGTTCGGCGATGCTGACGTTCAGCAAATCTTCAAGCGGAATTTTGAAATAGGCTGAAATTTTGAGAATCAACGCAAGTTCGGGCATTACCCGGCCGCGTTCCAGATTGGAAATTGTCCGCCAGCTGACGTCACATGCGACGGAGAGTTCTTCCTGTGTCAGGTGCGCTTTTTCACGCAGGATTTTAACCCTCAATCCCAAATATTTCTGCATGTTTTTGTTCATGTTTTTTTTATAATCCTTTATATCGTTTTTTTCCAGTAACCGGATTTCATAAAATATGGTTCGTCTGACAATCTGTTTCTATAAAAATTTAGGTGATGCCGTTGTTCGTAGTGATTGAATTTTTTTGTTTTTTTATTTTAATTTTCAATTTGTTATAATATTTTATGTAAAAAAGCTGTGTCAGCGTTTGTTTTTTATATGAAAAAATTTTCAAGATTAATCATTGTTTAAAAAAAATCTGGATTTTAGCCGGATTTGGGTTATAATCGCTTTTCAAAACTGAGGAAAATTGAATGAAACTGCTTTTATTGTCCTGCTGCGCGCCGTGTTCCGTCGCGGTAATTGAAAAGCTTGCCGAGGAAAAGGCGGATTTTGCGGTTTTGTTTTATAACCCGAATATCCGGCCGGAGGCGGAGTACGAAAAGCGGCGAGACGAGAATTTGAAGGTTTGCCGCTTATATAACGTTCCTTTTGTTGAACTGGAATATGACAATGAACGCTGGCAAAGCCTGACAAAAGGACTGGAAAACGAGCCGGAGCGGGGAAAACGCTGTTCGGTTTGCTTTTGTATGCGACTCAAGAGAGCCATGGAGTATGCAAAAGAGCAGGGGTTTGATGCCGTGGCTTCGGTTTTGGGCGTTTCCCGTTATAAAAATCTGGAGCAGGTTAATGCTGCGGCCGAGCAGGCGTCTTTGGAAACCGGTGTTCCTTATGAGCTTGTGGAGGGGCGTAAAGGCGGAATGCAGGAACGGCGTCAGGCTTTAATCAAAGATTTGCAGCTCTATGCTCAGGATTATTGCGGCTGTCATCCTCGTTCAGATAAATAAAAATCTTGGTATAGATTGCGGATAGCGGTTGTCATTTTTGAGGCCTGCGGTATGCTTTAGGCATATTTTTTGGGAGAGGCTGAAAATGATATATGATTGTTTTCCTTTTTTTAACGAACTGGATTTGTTGGAAATCAGACTTAACGTCTTAAATCCGGTTGTTGACAAGTTTGTGCTGGTTGAGGCGACTTCTACTTTTACAGGACAATCCAAGCCTTTGTATTTTGAAGAAAACAAAGAACGTTTTGCTCCGTTTGCCGATAAAATTGTTCATGTGGTCTGCGATGAAGATTTTTCAGCCATTGATAATCCGTGGATTATTGAGTTTATTCAAAAAAACTATATAGCCAAAGGATTGTCAGAGGCTCAGCCGGACGATGTGATTATGATTTCGGATTTGGACGAGATTCCCCGGCCGGAGAAAATTTTGAAATATAAAGACAAGCCGGGTATCAAGTGTTTTCAAAATAACTTTTATTATTATTACCTTAACTATCTGTGTGTTGAGGAACCTGTTTGGTTTAAGGGAACCAGAATGTTGAAATTCAAAGATTTTGCACATGGACTTGACGGGGTTAAGGTTAAAATGAACAGCAAGCTTCCGGCAGAATATTGTACGGCGACGACCCCGATCAAAATCCGTTATTACAAAAAAGGGCCTTGGGTGCATAACGGTGGCTGGCATTTCAGTTATTTGGGCGGAGCCAAAGCAATTCAGCAGAAGATTTTATCTATTTCACATACCGAATTTCATAAAGACGAGTTTACTGATTTGGCAAAAATAGAAGCCAGAGTCAAAAACGGCGATGATCTTTTCGGACGCGGAAAACATTTCAGAGCGGTTGCTATTGATGCTGATTTTCCCAAATACATCACGGAAAATAGAGATAAATATCAAAACCTTATCATGGAATCTGAAAAGTTAAGATTAAATTTTTTTGATAAGGTTAAGATATTTATGGGAAAGTTTAAGGCCTCTTTGAAGCGTTAAGCCTTTTCGGGATTCATCGGTTCCGGCAGCTTTATCAGTTTGCCGAAGGTGTAGTCATACTCTCGAGGCGTAAATGGATCCATGCCATTTGAGGGATAAAATGTTAACTCACCAAAATAAATTTGTTGTCCTACATTGTAGAAATCAACCCGGACAAAAGGAAAATCCTGCGCCAACGTTTCTGCCAATTCAATCATCTTTTCGTATTTTTCTGGTTTTACAAAATGCTTGGGATTTTTGGGGCATTTGCGAATAAACGGTAGTTCATTGAAATAGCGGTCATAAAAATTCATATTGAGATGCCTGCTGCGGTTGCTGGCGACGTACATATTTTCAACGCGTCCGCTGTAGCAGAAAAATTTGTAATCAAGTAAATCTCCGGTGAGGGAATCTATGTATTTTTCGCAAATGATTTTGGGCTTGATGTCCGCATAGGCCCATTCGTAAGAGTAGCAATAATGATTTGCCGCCTTGAGCCAATTGTTCAACTTTTCTTTGGTTCTTTCAATATCCAAACTGTTTTTATCGGTGCAGATGATGTTTTTGCCGCAGCCGCTGTTTAGCTTCAGCACAAATTGTTGCGGGAGTTTGTCAAAATCTATGTCGTCAACGTTGTCCCAGGCAAACAAGGTCGGAATAATATATTCTTTTCCGATTTTTTGAGCAACATAGTCCTTGGCTTGGTATTTGTCGGCTGCTATGGTCATGAGCGGGTTGTGGTAATACAGTTTGAGCCACTGAATTTTCTCGTTGAATGATTGAGGATTTTCCAAATTCAGGCGATAACCGACTTTTTTCTTAAATTGGGCGGAAATTTTTTTGATTTTCTCTTCAAGCGGCTGGTTTTTATAGTATTCCAGCGGTTTTCGTTTTTGATATTTATCGGTTTTATATTTGAATTTGAAGCCCAGAACGGTTATTTCTCTTTCATCATCGTTTTTCTTTTTTGAATATAATGTAAACATGGCATTCCTTTTTGCTTAAACGCTTTCGTAACGTCCCAAAGAGAAGTTAATCATAAATTTGTCGGCGATGTTGAGGTTGATTTTGAAAATCATCGGCAAAAACTGCAGCAGAAAGCAGTTGAAGACGTTACGCCGCATGCCGAGGCGGATAATGTAATGCGTCCAGTTTTTTATCGGTGTTTTGATACGTTTGTTTTCTGAGAAGGCGGAACCGCTGAATTCCAGCGGGTTATGCTTAAAGAGGCCGGTTCCGGCGGCAACGCAAAAATTTCCCTTGTCCCAAAGCTCACAGATATTGTTTTCAATAACGTCATGATTGTTGAATTTGACCGGCAGGATAAGTTTTGAGATGAATTCTCTTTTATACATGCAGGGGTTGTTGGTATAATGTCCGTATTGAGAGGTGGTGATAAACACGTCTTGTCCGGGGAGTTCTTGTTTTTGGATAACATCCGTTAAAAGCGACGGATCCGCGTAGAGAGAAATCCATTCCAGGGTAGGAATGTTTTTATCCAGTTTGCCGCTCCAGACATTGCGAAGATAATTGCTGGGATCGCCGTAATGATAACGATGGCGGAAACGGACGGCATCCACGCCGTTTTCCAAAAGGTCGACCGCCTGCTGCAAGCGCTGAGCCGTCGTTTGAGCGTCTTCAATCAGCATAAAATCGTTTTCCAGAAACATGAAGTATTTTGACGTCGCACGTTGAAGAAGCTGTTGGTAGGGCAGTCCAATACCGATGTTGTTTTTGTTCGCAATAACCTCAAAACCGTATTCTTCCGCGATTTTCAAGTCTTCGGAGGTTACCTGATTAAAGAAAATCAGCTTTTGCCGAACCATATCCAGCAAACCGTTGCGGCGGTAGCTGTTCAGTGTATTGCGCAGGGTTTTGGGCTGGCGCCAGGAAAGGACGGCAATGGTCAGGTCAAATTTGGAGAATAAATTGTTTGTCGGGGCTTTGGCTCTGGCTGTTTGCCGTTTTTGGGCGGTATGAGAAGAAGTCTTCTTATGACTTTTAAGTTGTGTTTTGCTCATTTGTCACTCTTATGGCTTGTGATTGTTGAAATCAGTTTAGCATAGATTGACAAAAAGTAAAACGTTAATAATCCGTCGGTTAAAAACTATCCGGCCGGCTGCGAAACGACATTGAGATAATAGTAGGCGCAAGCATCCGTAATCTGAATAATCCGGCGGATTTCTGTGTTTTTGGGTTTAAGAACGGAAAAGAATTTTTTGACCGGTTCCGAATAGCGGATTTGATAGTATTTGTTGATTTCCTTGACGCAGTCGACGCGGCTGATATTGTGGTTGCTTTGCAAAGACGGAAACCAGCAGGGAAAGTCAACAATTTTGTCTTTGGTCGTCATTGTTTCGAAGGGTGTTGAGGAATACATGCTGATGTGCAGACCGTGAATGGGGCGGAACGTGGCTTCCGGTCCGGGCATTTTCAACCCTTTGCGCTGAATAATTTGGTAAAGCAGATCTTCGTCGTTGCATTTGCTTAAATCGATGCCGTGCAAAGACGGCAGCGGATACATTTTGTCATAAGCAATAAAATGCAGGCCGGTCAACCGCTTGCGCCCTTGTCTGACCACGTTGCTGAAATCGAGGCGATGTTTTTTGATGTTGTCCAGATGCTGCGGCGCGACCTCTTCCGTAATCAGAACATCGGCATCGCCGATATAAACGTAATCCGCCTTCAGTTTCGGCTGAGTAACAAACCGCACGCTGTTGGGCACGATTTTCCGGCTGCCGAACAATTTTCTTTGAGTAAACGAAACCGCGGAAAAGCGGACGCGGCCGGGATATTCCTTTTCATAAAACGAAATGATGTGCTTGAATTTGTGCGTGAAACGCAAGTGATTTTCCACGCCTATTTCTACCTTGGCGCCGGGATTGCTGTTTAACACAAAAATCGGGTACAACAATCCGAAGGCCCAAAATTTTTCGTTGACGCAGGTATAAAAGAGAATTGAGGGTGAAGCAGTCATCTTAGAAGGCCTTTACACGTTTTTGGAAATGTTTGCGAACCAGCGTATCGCCGATAAGGTTGCGATAGCTGCACCGGTTCATGGGCAGCGGTTTGGGTGTTTTGTTTTTCCAGACGGCATACATAAGACTCAACTGGTCGCGGCGGGAGAAACGATTGAGCATTTCCCACCAGGTTTGCGAGACTTTGCGGTTGTTCGGCGTGTCTTTGCGATAGATAACGTTGTTTTCAAAAAGGCCGAAATGTTCGGGATAGCCTTCTTCTTTCAAAAAACGGCACTGTTCTTTGATGATGTCCGGTTTGTCTTTCTGCATTTTGATGCAAATTTCGGCTTCTTCGTAAATGCAATCGCGGTGAGGGTGTCGTGAAATTGCAAATTCCGCGCCTGATTTGCGCAATTTTTCGACATCTTCGTACAACAGGCTGCTGAGAACGTCAATGTTGCTGTCAATCCACAAATATTCCTTATAGCCCGGAAGGGCTTCATAATACATAATTTTGGAATAGCGGGCGTTGCGAACGTTGTCTGCGGCAGTGTAAGGAAGCTTGCGGAATTCCCAAGGATAATCTTCCGGATTAAAGTCTTCGGGATTTTCTACAAACATGACGTAATCATATTCGGGATTCAGGTATTTTAGTTTAATAGGCAGGTCATAACCGCCCGTAATACAGGAGTAAACGACCAGAGAGGCTTGCCGTCCGGCTTTTTGGGCGCGGTAGTCTTTGATTATTTTTTTGTAATTGCGGCGGATTGAGACGTTTTGAAGCAGGTTGGCAAAAGAGCCGAGATATGACAGATAATGGAATTCTTTGCGCCAATATCTGGACGGCGTTATCCGGCTTAAACCCTGCATAAAATAGTAATAAAAATTTCGTTGTCCGCTGTTTGGCTGCATTGTTGAAAACTCCGTATGTGATGACATTTTGAATATAGACGGCCGCAGATGCTTTATCAATGTTTAATTGTGTTTATTAACTGCTTTGTCAATCACTTGAAAAATATGATTGTTTATCTGTCAGGACTGATATAACATTTGGTTCGGGAAAGGAGTTAAATTGATGTTTTTCGACTGGTTGAACAGGTTGTTTTTTATTTCGGTTAAAGGACGCAACAATCAGATTTTGCTACCCGGACGTATCGGTTTCGGCAAAATCAGGATTAAAATCCGCGGCAACAATAATCAAGTTGTGCTCGGCAAGGGTGTCAAAATCGGTAAAAAGTTTGTGGTGAAGATGCACGGAGAAGGTTGCAAAGTGGAAATCGGCGCCGGTTCATCTTTGACGGACGTTAATTTGAGAATCGGCGTTTTGAAACACCCGGAGCCGGCCGTTGACAGCGCTTTTGTCTGCGGTTCGGGGTGCGGGTTGCGTAACCTGAAGGCCAGCGTTTTAAATTCGCATACGTCAATAGAAATCGGCGACCGATGCCTGTTTTCCGAAGATGTGGAAATCCATAATTCCGACGGGCATCCGATTTTTGACCTTGAAAGCGGAAAAATCACCAATTTTCCGAAAAATATCAAAATCGGTAATCATTGCTGGCTGGGGCAGGGGGTGAGCATTTTGAAAAGTGTCCGGCTGGCCGATGAAACCATTGTCGGAAAAAAAGCGGTCGTTACCAAAGCTTTTGATGAAAAATTTACGGCAATCGGGGGAAATCCGGCAAAGGTCCTGAAAAAAGGCATTCGCTGGGAAGATGACGACGGCATCGCTTATTTCAGAAATCAGTCTCTTTAGCAAATAAAATTTACGTTACGCTTTGTCCACAAGGGCCAAAAACTTGTTGTCAAATTTCACATCTTAAGGTAGTATCTCACCGAGAGCTAAATCTTATTTTTAGAGGAATAAATGAGGTATTTGCTGACATTCGGGAACCATGGGTATGAGGTTTCCATGAATATTCTGGCAACATCGGCTCTGGCGACCGGAAGTGTTGACAAAGTTATTTTCTGGAATGATGACAAACTCCGAAAGACTCCGTTTTTTAAAGCGAATCGGAAAATACTGACGCAACAGCGCGGTGCCGGTTACTGGCTGTGGAAACCTTATATTATTTTGGAAGAGCTAAAAAAACTTAAAAAAGGCGATTTTCTGATTTACAGCGACTCCAAGATGCTGGCCCGGCAGAATTTTGACGTTTTGTATGATCTCTGCGCCAGGGAGAAGGGGATTTTGCTGTTTCGAAATTTGCCGCAAACCATTGAATGTTGGTGCAAAAGAGATGCCTTGGTTTTAATGAATGCCGACAAACCGGAGATATATAAGTCTTTTGATTTTGCGGCAATGATGTCGGTGTGGCAAAAAACGCCGGAGGCCGTCGGTTTTCTTGAAGAATGGCTGAAGTTTTGCGAGGATGAGCGAATCCTGACGGACATGGACAATACTCAGGGAAAACCGAATTATCCTTATTTTGTGGATCATCGCCACGATCAGGCGGTTTTTTCCGTCGTTGCGGTTCAAAAGGGCATCAGAGGACATCGGCCGCCGAATCAGTACGGAAAAAGGTATAGGAAATGCGAGGCGTTTAAGGACGATGCGTATGGCGAATTGTTTCAGGCGCATTTTTCACTGAATGCAATTGCCCGCAATTTTAAGCTGTTTCCGTTGGTTGTAAAATTTTATTTGAAAAAATGGCTGAATAGAAATGTCTGACAAGCAAAAAAGCGTTTTGTTTTATACCTGCGTCAACACAAAGTTCTGGGGTTTCGGAATGATTTATCCGTTGTTTGTGCTGATGACGAATCCCGGCAGCAAAGTGGAAATAGGTGTGGAAAATTATCGCCGCTTTCATCGCAAATACCGGCATGTTTTTGATTTTTATGATAAATATTTTCCGGGAAGGGTGCTTTTCAGGCCGGCGGCTTTTGAACGGCTGACTTGGCACGGCAAACAAAAAATCGTGCCCAACAGCGTGCGGTTTGTTACTCAGCCGAAACTGAAGGCGGATTACGTTTATATCGGCGATGCGGATATCCTGATTACGGAAGAAGTCGCTTCTCAACATCTGGACAACATTGAAAAACATCGTCTCGATTTCAGCAACGTGGTCAGACAAGGGCGCAAGCGGTTGACCGGTCTGCATTTTATCGCTTATGACAAAATGTATCCGCTGCCGTCTTTGCGGGGAATCAATCTCGGCAAATGCAACGACGAAGATCTGCTTTACCAAATTATTCAGCGCAAAGGGTTGAAAATGCCCGGGCCGGAAGTGACGTTTCGTCCGGCTCACGGCCTGCACATCAGCATGTATTCTTCCGCGCCTTTTGAGTATTTGGTTGGTCCGAATCATTTGCTTGATTTTCCGGCGTGGTTTATGGCGGCCGACAGTAGGCACAATATCGGCAATCAGAACATGGGCGTTGACGTCGACAAGTATTTTGAGTTGAGAAAACGACCAGAATTTATTGCTTTTTATGAAATCTTGAAGCCCAAAGATACGGAAGTGCGGCGGATTATACAGATTACGGACGCCTGCGCTTATTATTACAAGCATGTTATTCTGCCGCAGAAAATACATAACAAGTTGTGAACCGCCGGTGCGTTTCTGATTTACATTTCTTTCCAAAGTGTTAGACTTGTTTCTATCTTTGTATAGTACAGGTTGACAAATAATGGAAAAACAAATCGAAAATTGCTGCGGAAAATTATGGATGCTGCACCGGGTGGCTCCAAATCGTCCGGAAATTGAGTTTCAGCGTTTTGACAAATCAACACGGATTACTCCCGAATATCTGGAGCGTTGTATTCTGGAAGCCAAGGCTGCCGGATTTCGCTTTGTTTCCATTGATGAATTTCTGTCCAACAAACAGGCCGGGAAAGCTTTTGCCAAAGATATCGTGGTTACGATTGACGACGGTTATCGGGATATTTATCAATATGCCTGGCCGGTTTTTGAAAAACATAAGGTTCCGTTTGTCTTTTATGTCGCTTCGGATTTTATTTTGTATGGTTTTGACCGCTGTCGCCGTCCGGAAATCGACGGAGGCCAGCTGGCGATGGATTATATTTATCATCATCAGAATCTGGCTTTCGGCGGCAAGAAGTATCCCGCGCGGGACGAGGCGGAAAAATCTCTTTGTTTTAACGATTTGTGGAAAAGGTACAAACGAACTAAACTCTTTTTGCCCTGGGTGTCCGGCAGACATTTGCTGTCAAAGTATCTGCGTGACGACAGTCTGCCGTTTGACGCGTATTTTAAGAAATATGTCTGTTCTCCGGAGGAACTCCGGGAGATGAACACGTCGCCGCTGTGCACTATCGGATCTCACGGCAAATCGCATTATCCGCTGTATAAAATCCGGTTGAAGTCAAACCTGAAAAAGGAGTTTGCCGAGAGCAAGCGGGTTTTGGAAGGTATTTTGGGGCAGGCGGTGGAGCATTTCAGCTATGCTTACGGCAGTTATTGTCCTCGAGTTGACGGTTTGGTGCGGCGTTTTTATAAATCCGGCGTTGCCGTCAGGGAGACGTGCTGTTATTTGTCCGACGATGATTATCAGCTTCCGCGGATTACCGTTAAGGCTGAAAAGTCTCCGATGGCTTATATTGATTTAAAAGATTAATTTACTTCTTCAATATTTTGTAAATGCTTGTTAAAATGCTTGGGGCTTTGCCCGCGGCAATAAAGTTTACACAAATGCGGTCGATGCCTAAATCCAGGCAGATGCCCATGCGGTGATGGCCGTTATCCAAGCTGTCTTTGAGGCCGGCACGCCGGCAGAGCATGATTGACAGAGGATAGTTGTCATCAAAACCGTTTTTCATGGAATTAACCAGATTTTGATATTTTTTTCGGCGTTCTTCTTCGGGAATGGCCCACCGTTTGTTGGTGATGGCGTAGGCGTTTTCAGCCGTGCGGACGCCGCGTTCCAATCCCTGCTGCCGCAGTCTTTTGGCGCTGAGGTGATAAATATTGGTGTTAAAATATTTATATTTGTAGCGAAATTTTTTTATAAAAAGCGGTATCAGGTTCCAGGCCGGAATATTGCTGATAAAGCAGAAACGAACGGGAATGTATGCCGTTCCGTCGCTTAGTGCCCGTTCAACCAGCTCCCGGCCGCAAACCAGCGTATCAGGCCGGTTTCGGTCGCGGTTTCCCAAAAGGACGGTAACGGCTTCGGGATGTTTGACGCGGGCGGACAATTCCGGCGCACAGTCCGGCAGGACGGCAATGTCCCGCGGATCAATTTCATAAATTTCCGAAGCATATCCGATATTTATACACATATTGTTCCTGTCTGTTTGCCTGAAGCTGATTTATGTATAAAATAAAAGCGGGAGAATTGCAAACTTTAATTTGAGGAGCGGGAATATGTGGTTGAGCAAACTGTTTGAACCCAGGCCTTTTAATCAGGGTTATTTGCCAGAAGACGAGGGCCATAAGGTGTTTTTTATGGAATTCGGAAATCCGAAAGGAAAGCCGATTGTGGTTTTGCATGGCGGCCCCGGAGGCAGCTGTAAGCCAAAACACGCCTCTTTTGCCGATTTGCGGCGTTATCGGGTTATTATGTTTGATCAGCGGGGCTGCAAGCGGTCACAGCCGTTGGGCGAAATGAAAAACAACACGACACAGGCACTGCTAAACGATATTAACCGTTTGCTTAATTATTTGAAAATAAATGAAAATATTATATTGCGCGGCGGTTCATGGGGGGCAACGCTGGCTTTGCTGTATGCGGAGAAATATCCAAATCGTGTTGACAAACTTTTGTTATCTCAGATTTTTTTGGCTGACGGCGCGGCATTGTCCTGGGAAGATGACGGCGCCGGGTTGTTCTATCCTGAATTTTTAGAGGAGATGAGGCGGGTGGCTAAACGCGGGAACGGATTGGCCGGCTATTATGCCGATCTGATTAATTCGGACGATACGGCGCAGCAGCTTACGGCCGCCAACACTTATGGCTGGTGGGAGAGGGTGCGCAGTTCTTTGTCGCCACGGTGGAACACGCTGGCTGCTTTAAGTGAAGAAGAATTGGCTTCACAGAAGGTTTATATTAATTATGCGGCCCAAAATTTTATGCTGAAAGATGGTGAAATTCTTGATAATTTGCATAAAATTTCCGGAATTCCGACCATTATCGTTCATAACAGACTCGATTTCGTTTGTCCGCCGCGCGGCGCGTATCTGGTTCACAAAGGGTTGCCGCACTCCAGGCTCGTGATTGTTCCTGACAGCGGCCATACCAGCAAATTGTTGAATAAAGTGTTAAAAAAAGAATTTCGAAAAGAACTTGTTTGATATTTGATGCCGTATATGAGGATTGATATGGGATTTTATTTAAAGAAAGGATTTAGTTTCGGACCGTTCAGATTAAATGTTTCCAAATCCGGCATCGGTGTGTCCGTCGGAGGCAAAGGACTGAGATTTGGCAGCGGCCCTCGAGGTAATTATGTGCACGCCGGCAGAAACGGTTTGTATTATCGCAAGACCGTGTCTTTTAAAATATGGTTGGTTTTGATAATTGTTTTCGGACTTGGGTACGGCATTTATTTTGCTTTGAACCGCGGAATTATAACGGTCAATCTATAACGCGCTGACGGATAAAATTACGCATAAAAATATTTTGCTCGTTCTGAGAGGCCAAAAATGACGGTAATGGTTCGGAATGTTTGTTTGCGGTTTGTTTTCCGGTTTTCGTATGCTATCCATAATAAACATTATGCGACAAAAGCATGAGGGAAAAACATGTAAAAACAACGGGTTCCCCTTTTGTGGACCGTTCTCAGAAATTTGGACGATTTACATTGTCCGAAGTGTTTTTTTTTGCTTTTGTATCTACAATTCCATGACGCGTATGCTTATTGTATACGCGTTTTTTATGCGTTCCGTCGGAGCTCTTTAAAGCGCCTTTTTATCAGAAAATGCGGTTGAAAATTTCTTTGATAAAGTTCATTAGATACACGATAACCAGAAAAGCCAGCGTTCTCATGGCCAGTGTAAAAAGCCCCGCCCCGTGTCCGGCGATGAGATATTGTGTGACAAGCGCTGTAACGACAGCAGCCGCGACAATCAACAGAACATAATTTTTGCGTCCGTAAAACAAAAAGGCGCATACGGCTGCCGTGACGGCAATGCTGTTATATTGCGCATAATTAAGACATGATGCGCAGACGGATTTGATTGCCGTGACCGGAATGATATATCCCAGCGCAATCGCGACCAAAGCCGCTCCGATGACAAACAGATAAGTATTGAATTTTGACATTGGCGTCTCCTCTGATGTTATTCCTTAATTTTATAACATTTTATATGTTTTCCGGCAATTTGAACGAGCTGTTTTTCAACCGTAAATTTGTCCTGATTCTTTTATAAGCTCTGCAACTTCCTCTGCATAAGGCGAGTTTATCTTTTTGAGGCTGTTTATGGCGTTCGCGGAAAATTCCGCCCATAACTTTTCCGGGGAACGATTATTGTTGTCGTAATATGCCGCCGTGAAAACCGTGTCTGCCTTGTCCAGACAGCGAACAAAGGCGGCTTCGCGGCTTAAACAGTTTTCAAACTCTTCAAACAACTCGATTAATTCTGTTTTATCAAGTTCTTGGGAAATTTTTTTGATTGCATTCCACTCTTCCCGGTGTTTTTGAACGGCTGATTTTTCTCCGGGAACGGCATCTCCGGCGTAAATTTCCGCCAGATCGTGAGTCAGTGCTAATTCCAGGCAATGTGCACGATTGAGCGTATCAGGCGTCAGCATGAATGTCAGAAATGCCGTGGAAAACATGTGGTCGGCGTCGCTTTCGGGCAAGGTTACATTGCGTTTTATCCAGCCGCTGCGTTTAAGGTCTTTGAGGCGACCCAGAACAGTTATCAGATTTTTTAGTGTTTCTCTTTCTAACATTTTGAAATTTCTTTCTTTTATAATGACGCGGCAATCAGGGTTCTGGTATATTCGTGCTGCGGATTTTTAAAAATCGTTTCGGCGTCATTAAGTTCAATAATCCGCCCTTCCCTCATGACGGCAATTTTGTCGGCAAGGGCGCGAATGGCTTTCATGTCATGAGAAATGATAATGTAAGAAAGTTTTCTATTATATTGAATTTGTTGCAAAAGTTTTAGTATTTTACTCTGAATCGTTACGTCGAGCGCAGAGGTCGGTTCGTCAAGGATAAGCAGTTCCGGTTCAAGAATCAGAGAGCGGGCGATGGCTATCCGCTGTCTTTGTCCGCCGGAAAATTCATGCGGATATTTGTACATATCTTCCCGAGACAGTTCCACTTCTGAAAGAGTGTTTATAATCCTTTGTTTTTTCTCATCTTTAGGCATGTTCGGAAAATGAATCGTCAATCCCTCTCCGACAATTTGTTCAATCGTCATGCGAGGATTGAGGCTGTTGTAAGGATCTTGAAAAATTATTTGCACGCGTCGCCGGAAAGACAGATTGCTTTTTTTATCAAGCACATCAACGGGATGTCCATTGAAAAAGATTTGTCCCCGGTGAGGCTGAAGTTGACTCAGGACCATCCCTAAGGTTGTTTTTCCGGAACCGGATTCACCGACAATCCCAAGGTTTTCGCCTTGTCTTAGGGAGAAGGAAATTTGATTTACGGCGGTCAGTGTTTCCGTTATTTTTCCGAAAAAATTTCGTTTTAACGGGAAAACAACATTGGCCCGGTCAACCTTGAGGATGGTGTTTTCGTATATTTTATTTTTATTTTTCATCACGTTAAAAGAATTTATTAATTCTTTAGTGTAAGTATTTTGCGGCGAAGCAAATATATTTTCGGCAGTTCCTTTTTCTACGATTCCGCCTGATTTCATCACAATAATATTGTCCGCAATTTTTCGGATTAAATGCAAATCGTGACTGATAAAGATAATCGACATGTTCATTTCGTTGCGCAATTTTAACAACAAATCAATAATTTGCGCCTGAATTGTCACATCAAGGGCGGTTGTCGGTTCGTCTGCAATCAGAATATCCGGGCGATTGGCAATGGCCATGGCAATCATGACGCGTTGACGTTGGCCGCCGGAAAGTTCATGCGGATAAGATTTCAGGCGGCCGCGGGCGTTTTTGATGCCGGTTAACGTCAACAGCCGCAATGTTTGACGGCGGGCCTGTGCAGTGCCGAGCCCCTGATGGAGCATGATTGTTTCTGAGATTTGTTGTTCTATCGTATGCAATGGGTTCAATGAGGACATCGGTTCTTGAAAAATGAAACCAAAGCGATTGCCGCGATATTTTCTTATTTCCGGATTTTTCAGCAATTCCCTGCCTTCAAAACGGACGGAAGCTTCCGGAGCAACAGAAGCCCGGGGCGGCAACAGTCCCAGAATTGAGAGGGCGGTTAAAGATTTTCCGGAACCTGATTCTCCGACGATGCCGAGGATTTCTCCTTTTTTCAGCTCAAACGACACATTGTCAACGGCTGCAAAAGGTTTTTCTTTGCGTTTGAAGAAAACGGACAGATTTTTTACTTCCAAAATTCCTGTCATTCCGCTTTCCTTGTGTCAAAGGCGTCACGGATACCTTCTCCGATAAAAATCAGCAGAGTCAGAAGTCCCGACAAAACGATAAAGATGGAAATGCCTATCCAAGGCGCCTGAAGATTGTCTTTTCCCTGCCGGACCAAATCTCCGAGCGAGGGGTAATCGTGTGATAAACCCAGTCCCAGAAAATCAAGCGCGGTCAGGGCGACGATGGCTTCCGAAAGCAGAAACGGGATATAAGTGATTGTGGCAATGACGGCGTTTGGCAGAATATGACGGAAAATTATTCTGCCGTTGCCGACGCCCAGCGCTTTGGCGGCTTTTACAAAATCAAAGTTGCGCGTACGGAGAAATTCCGCCCGCACGACTCCGACCAGGCTCATCCAGTTGAAGCAAAGCATGATGATTAACAGCGTCCAGAAACTCGGAACAAAAATACTGGCAATGATAATCAGGACAAACAATTGCGGCAGAGCTTCCCAGATTTCCAGAAAACGCTGCATGATGATGTCAGTTTTTCCGCCGAAATATCCTTGAACGGCACCGGCAATAATTCCCAAAGCCGAGGAAAGCGCCGTAAGTAAAAAAGCAAATATGACGGAAATGCGAAGGCCATATATAATTCTGGACAAAATGTCCCTGCCCTCGTCATCGGTTCCGAGCAAATGATTTTTGGCGGGAGCAGACGGCGTCGGCGTTTCCAAATCATAATCAACAGTATTGAAAGAATAAGGCAGAGGCGGAAAAATCATGTATCCGTTGCGATTGATATTGTCCGCAATAAAACTGTCGCGATAATCGGCAGGGGTCGGAAAATCTCCGCCGAATTCCTGTTCCGTATAAGTTTTGAAGACCGGAAAATAGAATTTGTCTTTATATTTGACCAGCAGCGGCTGGTCGTTGGCGATGAGTTCGGCCAGCAAAGTCAGGCAAAAGACGGAAACAAATATTATCAGCGACCAGAAAGCCCGCCGGTTGGCGCAGAATGCCCGAAGACGCCTTTGTGCCGGACGGGACAGGTATTTTTGCACGCCGGGCAAGATTTATTCCTTTGCCGCTTTGGCTGCCTGAGCTGCTTTGGCACGGGCTGCAGCTTTTTTCATGGCCGGAATGTCTTTGGGATTTATCGGCTGCTTGGTTTCGGTTTTTTTAGCCGCAGGAGGTTCCGGTTCTTCTTCTAAAAACGGCGGGATAACTTCTTCGGGATTTTCCTTATCGGTTACCGTCGTTTGGATTTTTACCTGAGGTTGTTTTTGTTCTTCTTTGCTTTCTGTCGACTGGGATTTATCTTTTTCGGCAGCCTTTTCTTCAGAAGCGGCGTTCTGTTCTTTGGTTTCTTCCATTGCTTCAGCTAAAGGTTTTTGCGCCGTTTCTTTTCCTTCGGCTTTAACTTCTTGGGTTTGGGGCGCTTTTTCTACCTTTTTGTCTTCAGTCTGTTTGGCCGTTTTTTCTTACGGGGTTTCCCAGATGTTGTCAACCATGTTGTAGGAAGCCCAGCTGCCGTACCATTTTTTGAATTGAACAATGCTGCGGTCAATCAGGTCTTCAGTAATTTTTTCTTTTAAGCTTTTTTGTTCAATCCGGCGTTTCATGTTGTCATCAAGATTTAACCCTTCAAATTCTGTGCAGGGATACCGTTTGAACAGGTAGCTTTTCAGGATTGACGGAGCCGCGCAGACAGCGTTATTTATTTTGGGCGTTTTTTTCAACGGGTCAAAAATGGCCAGATTTACCTGATTGGTTCGTTTGAATTTCATCTGAAAATCATCCGGTTTGTGATTTCTGACGATAAATTCCGGATTGCTTAATCCCTGAATGACGATAACCGTATTGTTAAGAACGCCTTCCATGGTTAATTTCTGCATGAATTTTTCAAGCAGTCCGTAAAGGCAGGTTACCTGTTCCGCATAGGCTTCTTTTTTATTTTGCAGGTTATTGTTGCGGAAATCTGGATTGTTTGAAGCGCTCAGCCATTGCGCAGGATCTTTCATTTTACACATTTCATCATAGGCATACAGATTTGACGGCAGGTCAATGACGGCAAAATAGGCGTTATTCCCTTCTCCGGATGCTATATCCTGAGCCAAAACGTCGAAGGCTTTGGGAGAATTTAAGACGTAAAAGTCTTTGGTGGAGAAACTGACGCCGCCCAGACCGCTGCCGTCCACAAAGCGGACGCCTTCGTAAAACAGGTTAAAGTTGTTTAAGACGGCGGCGCTTTCCATCCACTGATGCAACAGGAGAAGGGTTTTATTAAGCGTGGAATAAGCGGTGTCCGAAAGGCTGATGGGCAGATTTTCCTTAAGGACGCATTTATTGACGTTAAGTCCGTTGTTTACATAGCAGCTTTCTACCCCGCGGCTTTGGTAAACATTAATTTTGAAGCTGCTTTTTTTGAACGTTTCAAAAATTTTGTTTTCTTTCAGGTAAAGGGTCGGTTCCGTATTAATCCGATCAAAATTCCAATAACTGTGCAGCAGCACGGAATCCAGCGTGTATTCCTGTGGTTTGGCCTGAGGATTTTGGGGATTGTAAATGTCAATCAGGTTTAAAAACGGATTGTCGGAAGACACATAGGCATCCGTGAAAAAGGCAAAGTTGTTGGCGCTGTAAAAGCCGAGCATGTTTTCCAGCGCTTTTTGAATAGTGTTGTTATAAGTTGTGTTGTGTGTCCGCGGATCTGCGGCAATTTTTAAGTCACGAAGATTATTGTAGGACGTTAAGGACGGCAGGCCGATAAAAACAAAATTTTTGCCGTCTTTTTTTCCGCTGTCGTTCGGTGCTTCGTAAACAATGTTGAAATGTTTGACAACCGGGTTGAAATAGGCTTCGGAAACAAGACCGCCGCATATAAAAAGCATCAGGCACAGCAGATAAAACTGGGAAGAACGCCGAAACCGGCTGAGCGCAATAAAAAAGATGATTGCCGCAACCGTCGTGATGATAACGTGCGAGCGTGTATTCAAAAGGGTCAGAAATTCACCGCTTGCAACGCTGCCAAAATATCCGGCCAGCAAAGACCCTTTGTCAAACAGGGCAAACTGGTTTATGACTGATGCCGTTAAGAAAACAAAAGCTGCCGTGACAATCAGGTTTTCCAAAAATACGGAGAATGAACACAGCAGTATCAGGATGAAAGAGAGAGCTAAAATACCGCCGTAAATGTTTACGGCTTCGGGAGTCAGCGTCTGTATTTCGGTAAACAGGCTGTAGCTTCCGGCCTCGGCAAACAAGGTGAAGTCTATGGCGATGAATGCCGCCGTCAACAGCGTCTTGACAATCAGGTCGACAAGATAGCCGCCAAAACGACGTTTGTTGCCGCGGTTGCGGTTCATTTCTCTTCTGTTTTTGTTCTCTTTGGCAGAAATTTGGCGCCGATCGTCAATAATTACATCTTCCATTGTTTTGCCTTCTTCTGTTTCATCGTATGCTCATCTAAGCATATTCTTATTTAATTTTAAAGAAAAAATCCTCAGAGTTGCATAACTTCTGAGGATTTTCATCAAACAGCGTCTTTTTATTAACGAGAGTAGAACTCGATAACCAAATTCGGTTCCATAACGGATGCATAAGGAACATCGTCGTATTTGGGAACGAAGGTGTATTTGGCCGACAGCTTTTTGTTGTCTACTTCCAGATATCCCGGCAATTCGCGGGAGGAAGATTCCACAGCGGCCTGAACAATGGCCAACTGCTTTGATTTTTCGCGGACTTCAATTACATCACCGACTTTAACCATGTAAGACGGAATATTGACTTTTTTGCCGTTGACGGTAATGTGGCCGTGGTTAACAAACTGGCGGGCCGCAAAAATAGTTGAAGCGAATTTGGATTTGTAAACCAAATTGTCCAGACGGGATTCCAACAAGCCGACAAGGTTTTCGGCCGCGTCGCCGCGTCTTCTGATGGCTTCCACATAGTATTTGTAGAACTGTTTTTCCGAAACATTGCCGTAATAGGTCTTCATTTTCTGTTTGGCAGAAAGCTGAATGCCGTAATCGGTCGGCTTTTTACGGCGCTGGCCGTGCTGACCCGGCGCGTATTCTCTTTTGCTGTAAGAACTGTTGGGAGCGCCCCAGATGGTACCCAACTGGCGTTCTTTTTTCTTTTTTGCGGTAACGATACTTTTCATTATAAATTTCCTTTAATTTTATTTGCATTATTGTCCCGGTAGTTTTGACTTGTTGCCGTCAAACGAGGCAGTTGAATCTGCCTTCATTCCCGGAAGTGAGGGCAATTTAGCTCATCCGATTTGAAAAATCAAGCTTTTTTTTGATAATTTAGTGGATTTTAACGGAAAAAGATATACAATAAGCCGCATTGATGTCGGAGAAGTAAAAAAAATGTCTTATGATATTTTATTTAATAAAGCCTTGCAGCTGCACGAAGCCGGTCAGCTTGAGGAAGCCGAACAGATTTACCGTCAGATACTTGAAACGGCTCCGGAACAGCCTGACGTGTTGAATCTTCTCGGATTGGTGGCACAAGCCAAGGGCGTGCAGCAGGAAGCGTGCGAGTTGTTTGCACGCGCCATAAAGGCTAATCCCGACAATCCGGCTTTTTATTACAATCTGGCATTTTCACTCAAGCTTGACGACAAGCCGCATGAGGCGCTGCAGTATTTTTCAAAGGTTATTTCTTTACGCCCGGAAATGCCGGAGGTCTATAATGAGACGGCCCAACTCCGCCTCCGGCTCGGTCAAACCGAAGCGGCTCGTCGGGATTGGGAGAAAGCTTTGAGACTTAATCCGGAATTTGCCGAGGCCGCGGCTAATCTGGCGGACAGTTACAGCGCCGAAAATCCGCCTAAGGCTATTGCGGAGCTTGAAAACGTTGTTCGAAAATTTCCTGAAGGCGTCTGGGGATTTTATTATCTGAGCCGTTTGTATTTGGCTCAGTGCAGTTATTCCCAGGCTTGGATTGCCGCCAGCCGGGCAAAAGAGCTTGCGCCGGCTTCCGATGAAGTGAGAGTTATTTTGGGGCAGCTGTCTTTGATTGACGGCAAAGACGACAATGCTAGGGTTTATTTTGAAAAAGCACTGTTGCTTAATCCTCGCAATATAGCTGCGTTGTCCGGTGCGGCGGCTATTGACGTCCGGACGGAAGATTTTGAAGCAGCAGAACGAAAATATAAAAGAATTATAGAACTGGACGAACATAATTTTGAAGCGCACAACAATTACGCCGAGATGCTTTATCGCCAGAGACGGACAACCGAGGCGCTGGAGGAATACCGCCAGGCGGTGATTGCCAACCCAAAATCGGCAGAAGTCAGCAATAATCTGGCGGCCATACTTAAAGACATCGGAGATTACGAACAAGCCATGGGGCTATTGATGAATGCTTTGACCTTAAAGCCGGATTTGGAAGAAGCTTCGGTCAATATGGCGGAAACGCTTGTTTTGTTTGCCGCCCAAAATCGCGAGGAAGCCCTGAAAATTGCTCAGAACTGGCGCCGTCTGATGCCGGATAATGTCTTTGCCGTTCATACCGCAGACGCTTTTGAAGGAGAAAACAGTGAGGTTAATCAAGTTTATGCTGAAAGGCTTTTTGACCATTTTGCTGATCATTACGAACTGGTGGTCAAGACTCTTGGCTATGCAGTTCCGCTGGCTGTGGGAAGAATTGCTGGAGATGATCAAGTTTCCGTTGTGGATCTGGGGTGTGGTACGGGGTTGGCTGGTGAAGCTGTTAAAGGCCCTGGGCGTTATCTCGTCGGAGTAGACGTTTCTCAGAAAATGCTTGACGAGGCCGCAAAAAAAGGCGTTTATGACAAGCTTGTCAAAGAAGATGCCCTCGCCTTTTTAAAACACAACGAAGCTTTCGGTATGGTAATTGCTGCCGATGTTTTCGGGTATGTGGGAGATATCAGACCGATTGTCCGCGCCGCTAAAGGCGCAATTTTGATTTTTTCGATAGAAACAACGGATAAAAACGATTTTGAGATGGCGCCAAACGGCCGTTACCGCCATCATCCGGATTATGTCAGGCGGGTGCTGGAAGAGGAAGGGTACCGAATTGAAAAACGGGAGGCTTTGGTTTTGCGTTCGGAAGGAGGAGAGCCGGTCGACGGACTGATTTACCGGGCAGAAAAGATTTCTCTTTAGAAAAAGCGTCCCTGATTTGTCGGCAGGAACGCTTTTTTTAGGAATTTTATACGCTCGGTTTAGAATGTATATCTGAGACCGGCGGTAAATTCGTTCATGTTATCCAGATATTTGGTATCCAAATAAGTATAACGATACATCGCACGGGCAGAAACGTGTTCATTGAAGTTATACTGAGCACCTACGCCGAAGCGGTAACCCATGTGGTCTTTGTCGTATTTGCCTTCCGGAATGTTTTTAACCTTAATGTTATAGTTTCCGGCACCGACAGAGGCCAGAAGGTCAACTTTGTCTTCGCAGCCGAGAGGCAGATAACCGAAAATATCCAATCCGTAAGAATGGAATTTGCTTTTGGCTTTTACATCGTCTGCCAGACGGGTGCTGCGGCTGCCGGACAACTGGTAATAAGCTTCCAGACCGGCGTATTTTCCCAAGCGGGTACCAACGTTGACGGAACCGGAATTGTAATCTTTTTTCAAATCGGCTCCGCTTTTGAAGTCGGCGCGGGAATAGACATAATCCAAACCGATATACGGTTCAATGTCATTACCGAACATTTGCTGGGCGTTTGCCGTAGATGAGAGGGTTAAAACGCAAGCGGCGCTTGCAAACAATAAAGCTTTATTCATGTTGTATAAACTCCATTTATAAATAAGTTTTCACAAAGGATAGTCCATATTTATAGTCCAGGAGGGTTGTAAGCTCTATTTAATTCTTGCAACCGAAAAAACAATAGCATCAATAAAAAATAATTGCAATTAAAATATAATGTTTTTCTTATTATTTATTCTGTTCGTTGTTTTTTCTCATCTTTTTCGACCTTTGTGAAGTTAATCTTTTTTTTATGATAAACAAGTAAATTGAAATAAATTTTATTAGCGGAGTAAAAATTATGACATTTATTTGTCCCGATAAAAGCTGTGATCGCTGTCCTCGGCTGTTGGAGTTTCGCCGCGGCAACGAGCTGAAATATCCTTCTTATTATAACGGGCCGGTTCCTCCTTTCGGGTCGTTGGAGGCCGAGGTACTGATTGTGGGGCTGGCTCCCGGGCTGAACGGCGCCAATCAGACCGCCCGTCCCTTTACCAACGACTATGCCGGAGATGTGTTGTATCCAATTCTGAAAAAATACGGTTTGGCCAGAGGAAATTACGGCAAGCGCAAAGATGACGGTTTTGAACTGCTGAATGTGCGAGTGACCAATTCGGTACGCTGTGTTCCTCCGCAAAACAAAGTTACCGGAGATGAGGTTAAAAACTGCGGCGGATATTTGATTGAAGAAATCTGCGCCATGCCGAATTTGAAGGTTATTCTGACGCTCGGCAGCGTGGCTCATAATGCCGTGCTCGGCGTGCTTGGATATAAAAAAGCCTCTTTTAAGTTTGCCCATAATGCGGTGCATCTTCTGAATCGGCATCATCTGCTGTTGATAGACTCCTATCACACGTCCCGTTATAACATCAATACAGGTATTTTGACTTATGATATGTTTGAAGATGTTATCCGAAATATTTTGGATTGTTTAAAAAAATATTGACAAAATATGTCAAAAGTGTATTGTCGTCACATCAGAAAATATAAATTATAAATTATTTTAAATTTACGACTATGAAGCAAAAAGGTTTTGTTTATGGTTACGGGGAGTATTGCTGTATCAAAATGGATTACAGCCTTTCGGCTCGCCAAGTGTTAAAAAAAGCCATGGATGAAGGTTTTTCCTACATGGTGGAGTATGTGCAAATCCCCGGGCAAAAGGCCTGGTGGAGAACTTTGCTGGGGTGGAACATCAAGGTTTTGACCCTGGAAGATGCGCTTCGGGCGACATCTGATGATTTGGTAAAACATCAGATGGTGCTGCATGCAGCCTCCCAAGGGCGGCAAGTTTTTATCAAAGCCCCTCTGAAAGACGGGTTTGAAATATTTCCGGCCGTGGAATTTGACGCCGTCAAAATTTTAAATTCTGCGGAACTGGCAAAATTATGAATGAATTTTATCAAATAAGGCTTGGAAAAATCCAAGCCTTATTTTTTTTAATGACTGATGCCGGCAAAGCCCATAAAGGCCATGGAAAGCAGTCCGGCGGTAATCAGAGCTATCGGTGTTCCTTTTAACGCGGCCGGAATATTGGTGGTATTCAGCCGTTCTCTTATTCCGGCAAAGATAATAATAGCCAGTGTAAATCCCATGGAACTGGCCAGCGCATAGCAGACCGCCGCTAAAAGGTTGTAGTTTTTCTGAATGGTCAGAATGGCAATTCCCAGTACCGCACAGTTGGTGGTTATCAGAGGCAGAAAGATACCCAAAGCCTGATAAAGGGCCGGCGATGTTTTTTTCAGAATGATTTCCACCATCTGTACCAGCGAGGCAATGACCAGAATAAAGGTGACGGTAATCATAAAAGACAGATTGTACGGCTGTAAAAAGCTGTAATAAATCAGGTATGTTACAATGGTGGACAACGTAATGACAAACATGACCGCAATTCCCATGCCGGCTGCCGTCGATATTTTTTTTGAAACGCCGAGAAAAGGACAAATTCCCAAGAACTGCGACAAAACAATGTTGTTTACAAAAATTGCCGTTACAAAAATCATCAAATATGCCATGACTATTTAACTCCCCGCAGGCGGTTAACGGTAATTATCAATCCGGCCAGAGCAAGAAAAGCTCCCGGCGGCATGATGAACAGCAGCATGGTGTCCGCCCCTTCCCCGACAAAGCTGTGTCCGAACAAAGATCCCGACCCTAAAATTTCGCGCACCGAACCAAGTAACGTCAGCGCACAGCTAAAGCCTACTCCCATGCCGACAGCGTCCAGCAGCGATTGCCAGACATTGTGCTTGGAAGCAAAAGCTTCCGCCCGGCCGAGAATAATACAGTTAACAACAATCAGCGGAATAAATATTCCCAAAGCGGCGTGCAGCCCCGGCAGATAGGCGGCCATTAACATATCCACGACCGTGACAAATGCGGCAATGATTACGATAAAACTCGGAATGCGCACCATGTCCGGAATCAGGTTTTTGACCAGTGAAATGGCCATATTGGAAAGCATCAGGACAAATAATGTGGCTAGTCCCATGCCCAGACCGTTAGCAGCCGAAGTGGTAACGCCCAGCGTTGGGCACATACCGAGCAACATAACGAAAGTCGGATTTTCGCGGATAAGGCCGCGGGTCAGGTTTTCTAAGCTGGTTTTATCCATGGTTATTTTCCTGTTTTAAAATGGTTATAAGCGTCAATGGCGCGCTGGATGGCATCTACGACCGCCCGGGAACTGATTGTTGCCGCCGTGACGGCATCAATTTCACCGCCGTCCTGCCGAACTTTGAAAATCCGGCGTTTGGGGTTAAAGCCGTCAAACTGACTGCGGAAAGCGTCTTCGCTGACTTTGGTTCCCAGTCCCGGCGTTTCTTTGTGATCCGTTACTTTGAAGTTTTTGACGGCTCCGTTGATGTAAAATCCGGCAATCAGCTCCAGCCGGCCGCCAAATCCGTTGTTGCTGAAGGTTTTTACGGCAAAAGAGGTGATTTTTCCGTTTTTGCGGGCAGGATAGAATGTCAGCTTGGCTTTTTTGTCCGGTGTGTAAATCGTCATCTTTTCGGCAAAAGGATTGTTGTCAAACTCGCCGACGACTTCCGCAATAGCCTGAAGTTCACGGGCGTCTTTGGCTTTTTGTATTGGTTCTTTGGTCAGGCCGTTAACCCATGCCAGAACAAAGGCCGATAAAATGGCGATGGTTACCAGCGTCAGAGCCATTTTGAAAAATTTTGCTTTATCCATGGCTTATCTCCGGCTTCCGTAAAAACGAGGTTTGGCATATTTATCCATCAGCGGCACCAAAGCGTTCATGATTAAAATGGCAAAAGAAACGCCTTCCGGATAAGCGCTCCAGAGGCGGATGACAATCGTCAGCACGCCGCAGCCGACGGCATAGAGAATCTGTGCGTTTTTGGTCATCGGTGACGTGGTGTAGTCGGTTGCCATGAAAACAGCTCCGAGAATCAGACCTCCGGACAGCAAATGGGTCAGCGGTTCGTAGCGGACATCTTTGGTCAGAAGCCACATAACGGCGGTAATGACGAAAACCGTAGCCATGTAATAAAACGGAATGTGCCAGGTGATGACTTTGCGCCACAACATGTAAACGAATCCGATGAGCAAAGCCAGTGCAGAAACTTCGCCCAGACAGCCGCCGGTATAACCGACAAACATTTGCCAGTAAGCCGGGATGCTTTCCGCGGAGGTTCCCTGAACCAGAGCCGTGGCCGATGTCGAAGCGTCCAGATGTTTCAGAATGCCCAGCGTGGTGGCGCCGGTTTGTGCATCAAAACTCCACAGATTTAAAAATTCCGGCTTGGGCCAGGTTGTCATTTGCACCGGAAACGAGATAAACAAGAAAACGCGTCCAACTAACGCCGGGTTAAAAATGTTTTTGCCCAAACCGCCGTAACAGAGTTTGGCAACCACTATGGCCATAAAGCAGCCGCAAAGAATCATCAAAACAGGCATGGAACTCGGCAAATTAAACGCCAAGAGCAGACCGGTGATGACGGCGGAACCGTCGCGGGTGGTGTTGCCGGTTTTGAACCAATAGCGGCCGGCCAGATATTCAAACAAAACGCAGCCGGCAACCGCCGTTAAGATAACTTTCAGCGCTGCCAGTCCAAAAAACAGAACGGCAACCAATGCGGCCGGTATCAGTGCAATAATCACATCCGTCATTAAGGCACGGGTATCCCGGTTGGTTGTTAAGTGAGGAGCAGTCGAAATTTTAAGCATCAGTTCTATTTTTTCCTTTTCAGTTCGGCTTTTGCCAGTTTGCAATAATCCAGCAAAGGCAGGTGTGCCGGACAGGTAAATGCGCAACAGCCGCATTCAATACAGTCCAGCGGATGAAATTCTCGGGTTTCTTCGAGCATGCCGGCGCGGACCAAACGGCCTATCATGAAAGGCTGGAGTCCTACCGGACAGACTTCTACGCATTTTGCACAGCGGATGCAGTCTCCGGCCGGCGCTTTGTGTGCCAGTTTGTCGGACAGCAGCAAAATGCCGGAAGTCAGCTTGGTTACCGGCGCATTGATATTAAATGCAGAGGTTCCCATCATCGGCCCGCCGAAAATGACTTGCGCCGTATTTTCGGTTAAGCCGCCGCATTTTTCAATTAAAAACGAAGCCGGCGTCCCTACTCTGACGCGAAAATTTGCCGGATGCAGACAGGCGTCGCCGCTGACGGTGACAATCCGTTCAAACAAGGGTTTGTTTTTGAGAACGGCTTCATATACGGCGTTGACGGTACCGACGTTTTGTACGATGCAGCCGGCGTCGGCGGGCAGTTTCCCGGAAGGGACCTCTCGGCCGGTCACGGCGTTGATGAGCTGCTTTTCGCCGCCCTGGGGATATTTTGTGGCACAAACCTGGACATTAACGCCGATGTAGCTTTTGCTGAGGCGGCTTAATATTTCAACGGCATGCGGTTTGTTTTCGTCAACAGCTATTATCGCATTTTGGATTCCCAAGGCTTTATTGAGGATTTTGGCGCCGATGACAATCTGTTCGGCTTTTTCAACCATCAATCGGTCGTCGGCCGTCAAAAACGGTTCGCATTCAATACCGTTGATTATCAGAAAGTCAATTTTTCTATTTTCGGGAATCGTTGTTTTTATCGGCGTCGGATAACCTGCTCCGCCCATGCCGACAATGCCGGCCTCTCTGATTTTGGCTATGATTTCTTCCGCTGAAAAAGGAATCTCCCTGATGATATCGTCACTGCGGTTAATGGAGGGGGCCCAATCATCTCCTTCGACTTTGATTGTTATCATTTTTTCGAGATATCCGAATTCGCCTTCGGTTTCTTCTATTTTTAAAATTTCTCCGGAAACGGAAGAGTGAACGTCTGACGAAACAATCCCATCGGCGTCGGCCAGTAGGGTTCCGACTTTGACCTTATCGCCCTTTTGCACCAAGATTTTGGCGGGGGCGCCGATGTGTTGTTTGACCGGAATTGTCACGATATCCGGCAGCCCGGCGTCTATTATCGGTGAATCCGTGGTGATTTTGTATTTATTGGGATGAATACCGCCGATGCGAAAAGTTTTCAGTTTAGTCATGGGCTTTTTCCTCCGGCGTTTGTTTTCCGGTGCAGACAATGGCGCCGGTCGGACAGGCTTTGACCAGCGCTTCGCCGTATTGGTCGGCAGAAACGCCAGCCGGAATGTATGAAAGATTATCCGCAACCGTGATTTCCGGATTGATTTTGGTACACTTCATGCAGCCGATGCAGGCGACAGCGCAGTTTTTGCGTGCAAGGGCGCCTTTCTGGGTATTGCGGCAGGCGACATACACCCGGTTACCGTCGCGGCCCCTGGGACGTATCTCAAACAAACCGCGTGGACATGTTTTGACGCAAGCCCCGCAGGAAGTGCATTTCTCTTCATCCACAACGGGGATTCCCGTTTGAGGATTGATGCTCAATGCGCCGAATTTGCAGACTTTTACGCAATCGCCCAACCGCAGGCAGCCGTTCGGGCAGCCGCTTTGTCCACTGGAAATACCGGCGGCAATCCGGCAGCTGTCGATGCCGTCATAGATAATTTTGGCCGGCGCGTTTTGGCATGTTCCGTTGCAGCGCAGAACCGCCAGGGTCGGCTCTTTGGCGGTTGTTTGGTATCCGAGCAGCGCCGCAATCTTTCCCATTACACTCGCGCCTCCTACCGGACAGAACAGGTTTGAAAATGTTTTTGCATCGGCCGCGGCGCAGGCAACAGCAAAGTCGTGGCAGCCGGCTTTTCCGCAGGCGCCGCAATTGGCCTGGGGCAGAAGATTTTCGATTTCGGCAACGCGGGTATCTTCTTCTACAGCACATTTTTGCGAAACAAAGTATAAAATCACCGAGGCAATCAGCGCGATGCCGCCTAAGACCAAAATACTCAGCAATATAATGTTTTCCATGGCGCAATCCGTTGAGGGGTTAAATTTTGGAAACGGTAAATGCAAATTTTTGTTTGAACCGTTTTCTCATCAAGAATAGCCCGAAATAATAAGGAATCAAGATAATTATGGCAGATATGCCCGAGATTAGTTCTGAAACATCGGACAGCAGGCTGCAAATAAGGACGGACAGCATCAGCAGCAGCGGCAAAAAATAGCCCCAAAGCGCCGCCGTTAAACCGGCAGCCGGGCTGATGCCAATAAGGACTTCTTCGCCCGGTTTAAAATCTCCGGCATTCGGAACAACCGCTTCCACCGTTTTTATTTTCCCTTCCTTCAGGCCGCAAACGGTTCGGGCCGCACATCCCAGACAGGCGGGCTGGCCGATTATTTCTGCGGTTATTTTGGTTTGGCTGGCGGAAATTATCCTGCCGCGATGCTGTATTTGCTTCATCTTATTCTCCGATTAACTTCCGGGCTGCCGATGACCACTTTATATCCATGTGTCCGTTTGCTCCTCTGACAATCAAAATAACGGGAAGGTTTTGTTCCTCGGCAAAAAGCATCCCTTTTTGCCCTCCCAAAGCCATAATTGCAGTGGCATAAGCATCTGCCAGCATGCAACTGTCATGAAAAACCGTTGCCGAGGCCAAATCATTTTCCGCCGGCCGGCCGGTCTGCGGCGAAATGGTATGCGCATATTTCTTGCCGTCTTTTTGAAAAAAATTGCGATAATCGCCCGAAGTGGCAATGCCGACATCGGTCAGTTCCAATACCATCAGGTTATTCCGGCTGTTTTTTTCGGGAACGGCCAAACCGATGTTCCACAAGTTCCCCCTATCGTCTTTGGTTCCGGCAGTTTTGATTTCTCCGCCTATTTCAATCATGTAATCTTTATATCCGTTTTCTTCCAGCAGGCGGGCCACTTCATCCACGGCGTACCCTTTGGCTATGGCGGACAAGTTCAGTTCCGTTTGAGGAAATTTTTTGCGGAGCTTGGTGTAGTCCTTGTTGAACATCAATTTGTCAAAGCCGGCATATTTCAAAGCCTCGCCGATTTCTTCCGCGTCAGGTATCCGTTGCGGGGGTTCCGGTCCGAATCCCCAGAGGCTGACCAGTTTGCCGACCGTCGGATCAAATGCGCCGCCGCTTTTCCGGAAGACTTCTCCGGCATGATACAGAAGATACGACATTTCAGGAGACAGGACAACCGTTTCGGTTCCGGCACGGTTGATTTTGCTGATTTCCGATTCTCTCTCAAAAACGGACATCCGGGTATTTACCCGATTTAAAGCGGTTTTGATTTTGTCAGAGAGTGACGAATCTTTTTTTGGCATTTTTACTTTTATGCGATAGCTTGTTCCGAAAATGTTTCCTTCAAAAGTCTGCGACCCGGATTTGTTTTCGTAAACATAAATGCCGGCAACGCCTAAAACCAACAATATTGAAATCAGTTTGAAAATACGCATATTTATCCTATCTTTTGCACAATGCCGACACTTGTTTTTTACTTTAGGAAATTTTTGTTTTAACATGGCGACAGATGTTTTACGGAAAGGATTATATTATGTTAAAGGATGTAAAAGCAACCCTAAATAAATTTGCAGCAAAAGTTAATAACAGCCGAACCCGGGCAGCCGTTGCCCGCATGAGGAACGATGCCGGACGTTTTGTAAATTTGTCGGGCAAAAAATTGTACGAATGGGGAATTCCGGCCAATGCCGTTTCCATCTTCGGCTTTCTAATCGGTATGCTGGCCATTAATTTTTTGGCCATGGAGATGTATTTGACAGCTTTGTTGCTGATTTTAATCAACCGTTTGTGCGACGCGATTGACGGTGCCGTGGCTCGACATGCGGGAAAGATTACCGATTTTGGCGTTTTTTTAGATGCGGCGTTGGATTATGCCTTTTACGCCGGCGTAATTTTCGGTTTTGCCCTGGCTTATCCGGCACAAAACGCCGTCGCGGCGAGTTTTCTGCTGTTCGGATTTTCCGCTTCTGCCAGCGCCATGCTGGCTTATGCCGTCATTGACTATAAAAACAAACAGCAAAAAACGCCTGATTTGGAACAGTCGCCTTTTTATCTCGGCGGATTGGCCCAAGGCTGCGAGACATTGACGGCTCTGGTCATTTTGTGCATTGTTCCGGGATGGTTTATGCCGATTGCCATTATTCTGGGATGCTGGTGTCTGATTAAGGCAGTGATGATTGTTTCGACCGCTTATTATAATTTTGTGATTGCCCCGAAAGGCCGCAAATAATGAAACTTTTCAGAACGGCACTGCTGTTGGCGGCTGTCTTATTGTGGAGCACCGCTGCGGTAGCTGCCGTTCGGAAATCGACGGATAAGGTTTCGGTTACCCTCTACACCAGCCAAAATCAGATTAATCCGAATCAGAATCTCGGCGTGCTGATACAATTCGTCATGCATGACGGCTGGCATATCTTTGCCCAGAATCCGGGTGACATCGGCTTGCCTACCGAGCTTGAGTGGTCTCTGCCGCCGGGTTGGACATTGTCCGAACCGAAGTGGAGCCGGTTTCAGAAATTTGAAACTGACGGAATCGTTCAATACGGTTACGGAAAAGATGCCTATTATGCGGCTGAAATTATCCCGGTTTCCTTTTCGGAAAGCGAGACTGTCCGGGTCAGGGTTTCGTGGCTGGCCTGCAAAGACGAATGTATTCCGGAAAGCGTCGAATTTGAACTGCGGCTTCCGGCTACCTCATTTGATTTGAGGCCTCTGGCTGAATGGGAGAAAATCCGGCAGACGTCCGCGCATGCCTTTGCTGAGCGCCGTAATCTTGATATTTCATTATGTTTGGCTGTTTTGATGGCTTTTGCCGGCGGAATAATCTTAAATTTCATGCCATGTATTTTTCCGATTTTGACCTTAAAAGCTATTGCACTGGTTCAACAGCGAAACAATCTGAGGGAAAGCCGTATTGAGGCTTTGTGTTATGCAGCCGGGATTGTCATTTGTTTCGGTTTGGCGGCGACACTGCTGCTGTTTTTGCGGCTTAAAGGCGAACAAATCGGCTGGGGATTTCAGTTGCAATCGCCTTCTTTTGTCGGATTTATGATGGCGGTTTTTCTGATTATCGGCTTGATGCTGCTTGATGTGATTCAGTTTCCTGCCGGTTGGTTTAACCGGCTCGGCACCTTGAGTTTTAAACGGCAAAGAGTTAATGCTTTTGTAACCGGCTTTTTTGCAGTGCTGATTGCCAGTCCCTGCACGGCGCCTTTTATGGGAGTGGCGGTTGGTTTTGCTCTGGCGTCGCCGGTTTATGTTTATTATCCGGTTTTTCTGGCTCTGGGGTTGGGCTATGCCCTGCCCTTCGCTTTGGCAGGGTGGTTTCCGCAGGTTTTGCACAAGGTTCTTCCCCGGCCCGGAAAATGGATGAGGCTGCTTAAGAAAATTTTTGCCGTTCCGGTTTTGCTGACCTGTGTCTGGCTGGGCTGGCTTTTGTACGGACAACTTCATCTGAAGGCGGGAAAATCTGCCGGCATGCTTCAATGGGAGGCCTATGATGCCGTTAAGGTTGAGCAGCTGGTTCGTCAAAAGCAGCCGGTGTTTATTGACTTTACGGCAAAATGGTGCCTGACCTGTCTTGTCAACAAACAGGTCGCCCTGCATTCGGAGGCTTTTGAACAGGCCGTCAAAGAAAAAAATATCCGTCTGTTTAAGGCGGACTGGACAAACCGCAGCGATGTTATTGCCGCGGCTTTGGAGAGTTATGGACGCAACAGCATTCCTTTGTACATCTATTACGATGGTTCTTCCGAATATAAGATTTTGCCGCAACTGCTGACGCCCGGAATTGTGGCCGATTATTTGAATTAAACGTTGTTTCCGGCAAAATAAAAAGGGCTTGCGCCCTTTTTATTTTCAGATTGAAAAATCTATTTTCCGAATATTCCCAGATTTTTTACCTTGTCTTTAACTCCGCCGACAACACTGTCCATGCTTTCCTGTGCGACGTTTTTCAAATCGCCAAGGCCGCTTTTGACGACTGTTTGCGAGGCGGTGTTCAAAATTTTGCTCAAAATTTTTGAAATTGATCCGGCAATGCTTTCACCTTCTTTTTTATCAGCGCCGATATCTTTCAGCTGAATGGACGGCAATTTGACGTCCAGAGACGATTTTTCGCTTTGCAGCGGCGTTACGGCCTGCAACTCGCCTTCGTTGATGCTGACCAGTTTGATAACAACCTTTTTGCCGGCAGCCTTGTCGTTTGTTTCGGCTTTGGCCGCATCGGCTTCGCTTTTCTCGGCAGAAGCCGTATTTTTATTAATGTTATCCAGCAGCTGTTTGATGTTGTTTTGCGTCAGCGAGAGCATTTCGTAAGTAATGACCGGTTTGTCGACCTTGATTTCATTGATGATAATCGTATCGGTCGTTAGACTCTTCAGGTCTACTTTGACGCTGACGCCGCCCAGACTGATGATGTACGGGCTTTTGTAGTTTTTGGGATTGGCAACGGTAAGTCCGCTGATGGAGCCTTCCCCGTTGGTCAGAGAAAGATTGAATCCCTCCAGTTTTACTTCGGTTCCGGTAATTTCGGAGCCGTATTTGTTCACCAGAGTTTTGACAATGCTTTCCAAAGACGGTGTCAGATAATAAGCAGCGCCGATGATAATCACCAAGGCGCCGAGAAATATGTATTTTTTCTTCATAAGGCTTTCTCCGTTAGTTGTTGGTGATAAAAATTATAGTGTTATTTATAGCCCGATTAAAAATATTTGGCAATCTTTTCCTGAAACCTGTTGGGAAGAAAATCCCTTTCGGCCAATAAAAAACCGGGTACAGAATAAATCCGTCCCGGAGATAACGGTAGTGCATTGCGGAAAGATATAAAATAATTAAGGTATTGATAATAAATAATTTCATCTTTTTTTACGTCTTTTATCATATTATCGTTACTCAAAAATATAAATTTCCTCTTCAATATTATATTTGCCAATCGAAAGTTTTCTATTGTAACATGTGTTTTCTTTTCCGCCCATTTTTTTGTAAAAAGCAGAAGCAGCAACATTGCCTTTTAACATATATAAATAAAAAGGTTGATTGTTTATCTGTTTTTTATATTCCTTTATGAGGGCTTGTCCGATACCGGCTCTTTGATATTCCGGGGTGACATATATAGCGTATATTTCATAGGGTATATCTATATCGTCTCTTTTTTTTCCACCCCACAAATAGCCGCAAACTTGTTTGTCTTCATAAACTAAAACGGTATAATCTGTGTTTAATATATTCTCTTTCCAGCAGTTGATTCTGGTTTCATCAACTTTTCTGTTTGCTAATAATTCCTGCGGCAACAGCCCCTCATAAGCTTTTTTCCATGTGTCAATGCTAATTTCTGTGATGATTAAAGCATCATCAATATTAGCTTTTCTGATATTATTCATCCATCTCTCCTAAAATAAAAGCAGAACACATGCTATCTGAAAAAAGAAAGGATTTAGATTATTCATCTAAATCCTTAAATTTACTGGTAGGCGCGCAGGGATTCGAACCCTGGACCCACTGATTAAGAGTCAGTTGCTCTAGCCAACTGAGCTACGCACCCATGTGAATCCGCCGCCTTTATTGCGGCAACAAGCGGAATATAGACTCAGTTGATTTTTTTTGCAACACTTTTTTTTATAAAAACGGAATTTTGTATCTTGAAATATTATATTCCGCGGATTGCTTAATATTTGAAGGTGAAGCTAAAGACCGTGTATTTTCCGGGTGTCGAGCGCACACTTATTTTTCCGTTAAGAAGTCCGGAAATTTTTTTGACAATATTAAGTCCCAGTCCCGTTCCTTCTCTCCGGTTGGAGGAAATATCGCGACTCTGATAAAATTCATCGAATATATAGGGCATATCTTCCGAAGATATACCAATCCCGTCATCAATTACTCTCAGGGTTATCCGGTTATGATGCCGGCGGCAACTCAGTTTAATGCGAGACGACGCAAATTTCAGCGCATTGCTCAGCAAATTGCGAATTACCCGTTCTATCAGCAACGGGTCGGATCTGATGATTATGCCTGCGGAAAAACTGCAGTTGAGCGTCAGACGGCGTTCTTTCAGCAAAAAGTGATATTCCTGGCATATTTTTTCGAGAAGTTCGGACAAATCAAAAGTTTTGGGACGATAATCCACGCCGCCGGCATCTAGTTTTGAAATATCCAGCAGGTTGTCCAGCAATGCTTTGAGACCGGCAGCCGATTGTTCTATTTTGGACAGAATATTTTTTTGTGTTCGAGGCATTTTTTCCATATCCAATGCCGCGATAAACATGTTTAAGGTTTGCATCGGCTGTCTTAAATCATGGCTGGCCCGGGCAAGAAAAGAGGATTTTTCCAAGCTCAAATCTTCGGCATGGCGCCTGGCTTTTTCCAACGCATGCTGAATTTCTATCCAAGTGCTGATATCCTGAAAAGTTCCGGCGATAATTTCTTTTTGTCCCTCATATCGTAACGCTGCTTTGAACAGGCAGTACATGACGCCGCCCCGGCGCTTTAAACGAATTTGCCCTTCAACCGGACGCTTTTTTTTCAACAGCAGGGCAAGTTGCTTTTTGTAAAGCGGCAGATCCTCCGGAAAGACACGCTCCCGAATTAGATTATGCTTTGATGAAACGTTTTGTGGATTTGCGTCAAAAATGCGAAACATTTCCGCCGACCAGAAGAAAGTTTTGTTCTTTATGTCAAGTTCCCAGTATCCCAGTTTGGCGATGTGCTCGGCAAATTCCGTCCGACCGGCGTTTCGGGACAGCCGGCAAAGCAAATCCTTTTCCGGGCTGATGTCTTGAAAACAGAGCAAAATTTTATCATCAAACGGGGTTACGGAAACATTATAAATGCGGTTTTTGATTTTTAATTCCATGATTTTAGGATAATTTTGAAACAAAACATTGCGTATGGTTTTGAACAAAGTTTCCGCACTTTCTTCTTCAAAGAGATTTAGCAGATTTCTTTCGGCCGGACGGTTTGTCCGAAACAATTTTTCCGCTCCGGACGATGCGTAAACAACGCGTCCACCGGCTTCTGCCGCCATAAAAGCGTCGGCAGAACAGTTCAGCAGCGCTTGCAACAATTTTTCTGTCTGGGTCATAAATCCGCTTTATTTAAATCAATTGATAATTTGCCAAAGTTCTTCCTGCAGAAACGGGAATTTTGAAGAACCAGCCCTCATACAGGAAAGAATTATCCTTAATATAAGCATTGACTGTTGCGGTTGGAAGGTTTGTGGTTGATAATTTTATATAAATCCAGAATTCTTTGTCGTTGTGAAACAAGTCGACAGTCGTTACCAGTCCGTTAAAAGCGGTCAATTTAATCGTCCGGCGTTTCGGATATAAGCTTTCGTCGAAATTTTGGGCGGACAAAACGTCGTTGGCAATTAAAAAGTCCAGCTTTTCAAGGAGAACATCCGGTTTTACAATGTTTTTTTCATGGTTGACAAAAGGCATATAACGCGTTTGCCGGGAAGCATTTTGTTTTCCCTTAGCATCTTGCAAAAAGATTTTTTCTGTTATTTCAGGAGGATAGTTCAGTATAGGCTGCATCAGCCAGGCGGAAGGCTCCTGCGGCAGATCATACCGCCCGTCAATCAGCCAGATTTCATCTTTTTCGGCCGGACGGGCAAAACTGTATGCACCGGACGACACGCTTTTGCCGATAATTATTTTTTCCAGAGGCTTTTCGTTGCTGAAAGTTTCCACCAAAACGCCGGCTTCTTCTTTATTCCGGTTTTTTCCGGGATCGGCCAAACGGTCTTCCAGAAGGGCTATTTCCGAGAAGGGCTGCTGATGATAATAAGCGGCGTTGTTCAGATTGTTAAACAAATCATTCAAACGCTCCAGGCCGGCATAATAAAAATCGGCTTCTCCGACAACCCAGTAGTTGCTTTCAAGGCGCAGACTGATACGGCCCTCTGCCCCTGTGATGATGATTTTGTTTAAGTCAAGTCCCTCTTCCACCGTATTGGGAAAAACCAGACGCCCCCGGTTCTGCTGCGGGTGATAAAAATTGCTTACGGTTATTGCCAGACCGGCAAAGGCCAGTGAAAAAAGCATTAAAAACAAACCGTATTTCAGAATATTTTTATTCATGCGTATACTCCGCGGCCCGTCCGGCTTCCTGTTTGCGGAAGGCGACGGTGACCAAAAAAAGAAACAGCGTAAGCAATCCGGGCCAAACTACGGCGTTTAGAAGCATAATTGCGTATTTTTCGTGCTTTATCTGCTCGCTGATTTTATATTGCAGAGCTTTCAGTCGTTCCTGCGCACTCAAATAGTCCCGCTGCAATCTTTCCATTTGTTTAATAACGGCAACGGACGGGAAAAGCTCTTTATCGGCAATCCGGCGTTTGAGCATTTCCTGTTCCAGCCGCGCTTTCTGCATGCCGTTTTCGTATGAAGACAATTCCGCCTGATATTCGGCCGTTATTTTTTCGGCAATCAGTTCTTCCATACCGTGCCCTGAATTAAGAAATCTTTTTCCCGGCAGGGAAATCAGAGAGGTATTGCCGCTCATGAAGTCAACGGCTTTTTCAATAAATTCGGCGTTCCCGTTAACAGGCACAAAATCATAAGGAGTGGCGCCTTTGAAATCATCCGCGCCGTTCCAGGTGCCGGAATGCAAAATGTCGGCATCGCCGATCAGCAGCAGTTTGCCTTCTTTAACCGAAACGGAAAGATATGGCGGAATACGATAGGCATAGGAAGTGCCTTCCAGCGGGCTTTTTTTGTAAAACGAAGGAAAACGCCCTTCCAGCAAAACGGCCAGACGGTAGCTTTGATTGTCGGTTTTGTAGTTTTCGCGCACGGTCGATTTGGAAGAATATTGGGCAATGTCGGCACTGATGGTGCCACCCTGCGGCGAGGTCGTCAGCAGCGGCGTAATGTCCGCACTGGTTACCGCGCCGGTGTCAAAATATCCGGAAGAGTTCAGGCGAATGTTGTTTATTCCGCCGGTGACGGGATGTTGCGGATTTATAGATCCCGGCTGCAAATCCAGCCAAATCGGGTAATCAAGCATTTTGGCGTCCGACTCGCTGCCGATGAGCGTATTGCGGCTTTGCGACACGTCGCCGGCAATTTTCCACGGCGTGTACCCTACTCCGTAATTGGCCAAAAACTGCGGGAAAGGTGTTTCAGGATTGGTTATGTATTTTTTTATGCTTAAATAGCTCTCCCAGAACGGATCCAAAAACAAAATGACTTTGCCGCCGCGCAACAGGTACTGGTCAAGTGCATATAAGCCCAAATTGGTCAGGCTTAACGGGTTGACCACCAGAAGAGCGTCATATTTCATGGGAATAGATACATTGCCGGCCGGCAGCGTATCTACGGTGTAATCCTGCCGCAGCATGCGGACAATCGGCCAGTCGGCATTGTAATCCAGGCGGTCGCCATGCCGGCTGATATCCAGCGACGGCGATATTATCCCGATGTTTTTGGGCATGTACGGTCGGCTTAATTTGCTCAGCAGACGGGTTATGTCGTGCTCCAGATAGCTTTGCCGTCCCGGTTCAAAATACGGAATGGCGTAGACGTCTCCGGACTCGTTGCTGAAAACGGCTCCGAAGTACAGATTGTGCTGTCCCGAAGCATCCAAAAAGCCCCTGATGCCTTGCTTTTTGGCATCGGTTTCCGAACGCTCGTACGGACGGACGCTTACAATTTCCAGACTGATACGATTATCGGCGTGCAATTTATATTGCTCCAGAAAACCAGAAACGTAACGCGCATATTGTCCTACGGAAGGATAATCATTTTCAAGCCCTTCGGAAACATAGAACCGGATAAAAATGTCCGAACGGTTGTCTTTTAACAGATTCAGCGTCGGTTGCGACAGGGTAAACCTTTTGTCCGAGGTTACATCCACAGGATATCCGCCGCCGAGCAGCGTTGAGCCGACAGTCAGGGAAACAAAACTTATGACAAGCATGATACAGAACAGCGCCAAAACGGTATTTTTGTTAAAAAGAAGCTTTTTCATCAGGCTAACTCCTTTTGTAACCGATGCTGACAACATTCAGCCACAGCCCCAGCAGTGTCAGTATGATGAAATAAGCAATGCTTCCGGCGTTGATTTGTCCGGATATCATAGACGCAAAGTGAGAATCAAAATTTAAAGAGTGTGAAATTCTGATAAACAAATCGCTGCCGGATGCCGCCGATTTTAAGATAAAATCAAAATTAACGACTTTTAAGAGCAGGCAAACGGCCAGTGCCGCTATATACGCCGTGACCGGGTTGGCACTGAAAGACGATACGGTGCAGCCGACCGCGCACAAGGCTCCCGCGGCGAGCAGGCAGGAAAAATAACTGAACAAGATATTCTGATTGTCCAAAGTCATATATTGAGCCGTCGTCATCCATAAGGGCACGCTTGCCAGAAGCATCAGCAGGCAAAAGCCCCAGGCGGCCAAAAATTTTCCGGCAACAAGTTCGGTATATCCCAAAGGCTGGCTCAGCAGCAATTCCAAAGTGCCGTACCGTCTTTCATCCGCCCACAGTTTCATGGTCAGCGCCGGAATGAGCAAGGTAAAAACCTCCGGCTGAAAATAAAAGAACGAGAACAGGTTGTAATTGGACAGCTGAAAGTAATATCCGCCGAAAAAAGCGGCAACCATGGATAAAACCGCGTATATCATCAGCATAAAATACGCCATCCCGCTTCTGAAATAAGAACCGAATTCTTTGCAGAAAATATTAAAAACGTTTCTTGTCATTGCGCCGCTCCGCTTCCCTCTTCCGTAACCGAACGAAATGCCGTTTCAATATTATGATCCGGGGTCAGCAATTTTAATTCCTGCGGCGACGTGTCGCGAACCAGCTTTCCGTGATTGAGCAGGATGACCCGGTCGGCCATGGCTTCGACTTCTTCCATAATATGGGTTGAAATAATTACCGTATTGCGCCGCCCGTACTCGCGGATAAAACGGCGGATTGAAAATTTTTGATTAGGATCTAGTCCTTCGGTCGGTTCGTCAAGAATCAACAGCTTCGGCCGATGAATTAACGCTCCGGCCAAAGCCGTCCGTCGTTTAAACCCTTTTGAAAGCGTTTCGCATCTTTGATTGATTACGCCGGATAGCTCCAACTGCCGGGACAAATAAACCAGGTTATCAACAAATCCCTGCTCGTCCATGTTGCGGAGGCCGGCCATAAATTTGAGGTATTCGTAAACGGTCATGTCATTATACAACGCGCCGGTTTCGGGAACGTAGGACAATTTAGACAGCGCATTGGTTCTGGCGGTGTTGATATCGCAGCCGTCAATGCGGATATCCCCGGAATCCGCACCGTAAAACCCTGTTATCAACCGCATCAGGGTCGTTTTTCCGGCGCCGTTCGGTCCCAAAAGAGCCGTTACTTCACCGTTGTTGAGGCAGAAGCTGACATTGTCCACGGCTCTGATGTTTCCGAACGATTTTGACAGATTTTGAACCAAAAGCATAAAATTATCCACTTAATTTAACCTGATTTACAGTTTATCAAATAAATTTTAAATTTTAACAATTATTTTCATTTTTCAAAATCATTGGTGACAAAATATTTATTTTACATTATTTATATAATAAATTCAGTTAGCAGATTGGAGTGGACATGATACAGGATGTTTATACCAGAGACGAGGAAAAATATCTGAAAGTCGGCCTGTGGGTGGCTTTGGCGATAGTTCTTGTCGTTTTCTTTTTTATAACGGCCCGGAAAAGCGTTTCTCATGTTGACGGAGGCAGTTATTATCCTTTGAACGCCCGTTTTAACCGTACCGACGGCCTGTTGGTCGGGGATGTCGTCAGACTGGCCGGCGTCGACGTCGGAAAAGTCGTTGACGCGCAGTTGGATAAAGATTTTAAAGCTATTTTGACGTTGGAAATCAAAGACGGCATTGAATTGCCCGACGACAGCAGCGCGTCCATTGTCAGTTCCGGTCTGATGGGACCGAAATATATTGAAATTGAGCCGGGCGGCTCAATGGACATGCTGCCCAAAGGCGGCGAATTTGCTTACACTCAGGATGCCATGGTGCTTGAAGAACTGCTGGACCGTATCGTCGGAATCGGCAAGGCCAATCGAAAAAAGAATATTCAGGCAGAGAACGAGCCTGCGCAATAAACAAGAAACTTTAGGAGATTATTGATGAATAAGAGACCAGTTGAAACAATTATGGGGATTGTCGTTATCGCCGTAGCCGCTTTTTTTGCTTATTTTGCGTATAACGCTTCGGATTTGCAGGTTGTCAAAGGATATACCGTTACCGCCAGGTTCTTAAAGGTCGGCGGGTTGACGGTCGGTTCCGACGTTCGCATCAACGGCATTAAGGTCGGTACGGTTATCGGTCAGAATTTGGATCCGGTCGATTATACCGCCGATGTCAGAATGAGTATTTCTTCAGACGTCAAGCTGCCCAAAGACAGCGTCGTTTCCATTGTCGGAGACGGTCTGGTCGGTGATAAATTTATTAAAATCGAGCCGGGGCATTCCAAAGAACTTCTGGCTGACGGTGATACAATGCCGAATACCAAAGATTTTAAAACTTTGGAAGACATGGTCGGCGAAATTATCTTTATGGTGACGGATGATGGCTCAAATGAAAATAAATAGTTTGGCGGTAACGACGGCGCTGTGCACGTTGCTGGCACCTCTTCCGGCTCTGTCTGCCAATGTCGAGTTTAATACCGCGCATATGCAGGCTATGGATAAGATTACGGGAAAAGTCAGCGAAATAGACGTTCCCGTTAACGGTGAAGTCAAATTCGGAAGTTTTTCCATTGTCGTTCGTTCCTGTTCGGCGACTCCGCCTGAGGAAACTCCCGAAAACTTTGCGTT
>CASFLC010000081.1 GCA_949295475.1 uncultured Pseudomonadota bacterium | reverse complement strand
GCTGTCAAGCACCTCCTGCACTCTGGCAGAGGCTTGAAACGTCAAACCGAAAGCGAAACAAATGGCAAGAAAAAGTTTCTGCATAAAAAGACACTCTGTATTAACAAATCCGGTATATCTGTTATTATACGTCAAAGTTTGTTAATAAAGTTATAAAGGAGTTTTACGCATGTCAGACAAGCAGATTGCCGCCATTGTCCTCGGAGCCGGAAAAGGAACCCGTATGAATTCGGACTTGCCGAAAGTGATGATGCCGGTTGCCGGCAAGCCGATGATTCGGCATATTCTTGATGTTTTGGAAAAAGCGGGGACGGATAAAATCGTTGTTGTTATCGCGCCGGACGGCGACCTTGTTAAAAAGGAAGTCGCGCCGTACCCGACCTGCGTGCAGGAAAAACAATTGGGAACCGGTCATGCGGTAATGGCAGCGCGTCCGGAACTCTGCACGTTTCACGGTGATATTCTGGTCATTTTCGGAGACCAGCCCATGTACACCGAAGAAACCATCCGCCGCATGGTTGAAAAGCGCCGTGAGGGTTATGCCGTCGTCTGTCTGGGATTCCGCCCCAAAGATCCGGCCCGTTACGGTCGCCTGATTATGAAGGGCGATAATCTGGAGCGGATTGTGGAATACAAAGACGCTTCCGAAGAAGAACGCAAAATCAATTTCTGCAATTCCGGCATGATGTGCTTTGACGGAGAAAAAATGTTTGAAATTTTGGCTTCCGTCAGCAATGAAAACGCCGCCGGCGAGTATTATTTAACGGATGCGGTAGCTATAGCTTTGCGTATGGGGCTGAAATGCAGCGCCATTGAATGCCCCGTGGAAGAGGCTGCTGCCGCCAACACGCGTGAAGAACTGGCCGTTTTGGAGCAATATATGCAAAGGCGTTTGAAAAAATAATGCGGTTCATCAGGCAACATTGGTTTGGAATCATAACCGGAGCGGTAATTTTCTGTTTTCTGGCCATGTTTATTCTGGTTTTGATTTCGCCGCGGCAGGATGTCCGCAAACGCGGCTTCATTCCCTGTACAGAAGCCATGGCGGAACAAATGCTGTCCTGTTCCGAAAACAAGCTGGGCTGCATGTTCAAGGCTGTTTTGAGGAACAGCTGGTGCGATTTGAACGTGATTGGCAGGGGATTCGTCCTCTGGGCCAAAGGCGATCAGGATTGGCTGTGGAGCAACTATATTTTTATTCCGGAACTTCCGGAGGATGAGTTTTTTGATAAAGAGGCTCAGGCCGAATATTTTAAAAACAATCCCGGAACGGCCGCCGAAATGCAGCAGTTAAAAGAATTAAACGAACAATTGGAGAATGATAATGAGCAAATCCGCGTCACCCCTGAAGATCAACCCCAATAATCTCCCGGGGTGGGACTTAGGCGATTTATATAAAGGAACGGATGACCCGCAAATTGAAAAAGATTTGCAGTCTTACCGTCGTTTAAATAAAAATCTTGCGGCCAAATACAAAGGCCGATTGTCCGACGTATCGCCGGATGATTTTTATCAGGCTCTGCAAAATGAGGAAAAGGCGTCAATTCTCGGCAACAAGTTGGGCGTTTTTGCTTATCTGAACATGGTTACCCGCATGAAGGATCAGAAGGCGGTTGCTTTTTACCAGAACATTGATGAGCGAATGACCGAATACAGCAAACCGTCGGTCTTTTTTACGCTGGAAATTAACAAATTGGCGGATGAGCGTTTTAAACAACTGCTCAAAGACAAAAATGTTGCCCGTTACAAGCCGTTTTTGGAACGTGTCCGGAGATTTAAAAAATACGAACTGAGCGAGGCCGTTGAAGAGACGCTGCTTGAAAAGTCGGTAACATCCGGCGGAGCCTGGCGGAGATTATATGACGAACATGCCGCGTCGTTGGTTTATACCGTAGACGGCAAACAATATAATGACGCGGAAATCACCAAACTGATGCAGGATAAAGACGCCGGGATCCGGGCCAAGGCCGGACGGGAGCTCAACCGCGTCAGCCGGGAAAATTCCCGCTTGTTCACCTTTATTTACAATATGATTATCAAGGACAAGGCCATCAGTGACGACAAGCGCGGATACAAAACGCCGGTGTCCGCCCGCAATCTGGATAATCAGGTCGATGACAAAGCATTGCAGGCGTTGACCGATTCTGTCCGCAGTCATTATAAAGACATTTCGCATCGCTTTTACAAATTAAAAGCCAAATGGCTGGGCGTCAAAAAAATCCAGTACTGGGATCGCAACGCGCCGCTGCCGTTTGAGGCTGACAAACATTATGACTGGGACGAAAGCGTCAAAATTGTTTTGGAAGCTTATCAGAAATTCTCGCCCGAGCTGCGCAAACTGGCCGAACCTTTTTTCAATTCGCAGCATTCATGGATTGATGTTCCGCCGCGCGACGGCAAACGCAGCGGCGCATTTGCCATGCCGATGCCGGCTCAATACCATCCATATCTGATGTTGAATTTTGTCGGCAAGCAGAATGATGTTCTGACGCTGGCGCATGAACTCGGCCACGGTTGTCACATGCGTTTAAGCATCAGGCAGGGTGAGTTGAATGACGACACACCGATATCTTTGGCGGAAGTCGCTTCCGTTTTCGGTGAAATGATTACGTTTCAGTCTTTGCTGTCGCAGCTGGATGATGACAAGGCCAAACTGTGTCTGATAGCGTCCAAAGTGAATGATATGATAAATACTTCGATTCGCCAGATAGCATTTCATTTTTTTGAAACCAAAGCGCATGCCGAGCGCAAAAAAGGAGAGTTGTCGGCGGAGCGTTTGGAAGAAATCTGGCTGGAGGTTATGCGTGAAAGTTTGGGCGATTATGTAATCGTTGATGATGACAGTCGGGCCATTTGGTCGGTTGTCAGCCACTTTTTCCACTCGCCGTTCTATGTATATGCCTATTCGTTTGCCGATTGCCTGGTCAACTCTCTGTATCAGGTGTATCAGGAAGGCAGCGTCAGTGATTTTCAGAAAAAATATCTGCGAATGCTGTCCGAAACCGGTGTCAAGAGATATGACGAATTGTTAAAACCCTTTGGGCTTGACGCCAAAAGTCCGCAGTTTTGGAACAAAGGCCTTGGCCTGATATCTCATTATCTTGACGAATTGGAACGGCTGGATAAAAAACTCAGGTTGTAATCCTTCTTAATATTAAAAAAAATCCGGCTTTTATTGAGCTGTCTCTCCAAAAAAGTTGGACGGTTCATGCAAGCCGGTTTTTTTCTTTAAGGCGTTTCAGTCGCCTCAATCAACCCTCCCCATGAAACGGGAAAATGCTTTCTGACAGATTCGCTGCAATTTCGCACCATGTAACTGTAAGAGGTGATTTGCGTCAGATATTTGTGCGGATATAACCCGTTAACGGGGGTGACGCCTGTTAAACCGCTGCAGCCGGCAAACATATAAGCACCGTTTGTCAGGGACTGAGGGAGTTCCGGAATGTTTCCGGTCAGGCTGCCGCAGTTGGAAAACATCAGGCTTCCGGCTTGTAAATTTTCAGGCAGAGCGGGGATGGAACCGCTTAATTTGCCACATCCTTGGAACATGCTCGAGGCGGTTGTGAGCCCTTTGCCAAAAGAGGTTATCTTACCGTCTAAATTGGAGCAGTTGAGAAACATTCTGGCAGCGGAAGTCAAACTGTCCGGCAGCGGCGGAACGTCTCCGGTCAGGCCGGAACAACCGGAAAACATATTGCCCCCTGCTTGCAGAGATTGCGGAAACTCGGGCAGTTTCCCCGTAAGATTCGAACAGCCGGCAAACATATAAGCACCGTTTGTCAGGGACTGAGGACGTTCCGGAATGTTTCCGGTCAGGCTGCTGCAGTTTTGAAACATTTGGCTTCCGTTTTGTAAATTTTCAGGCAGAGCGGGGATGGAACCACTCAGTTTGGAACAATTTGCAAACATAAATGCGGCGGTCGTGAGGCCGTTGCCAAAGCCGGCTATTTTACCGTCTAAATTGGAACAGCTGACAAACATCCCGTTGGCAGAGGTCAAACCATCCGGCAGTTGCGGAACATCTCCGGTCAGACCGGAACAACCGGCAAACATGTAATGTCCGTTAGTCAAACCGTTTCCCAATCCCGTAATTTTCCCATTAAGCCCCCGACACTGGTAAAACATAAAACCGCCGTTTGTCAGACTGTCGGGCAGTTGCGGAATATCACCCTCCAAACCGGAACAGCCGGAGAACATTTCAGAGCCGACTTCCAAACTTTCGGGAAATTCCGGAAGTTTACCGCTTAATTTGGAGCATTTGGCAAACATTCCCGCTCCGGAAACGAGTTTGTCCGGCAGCGGCGGAATATCTCCGGTCAGACCGGAACAACCGACAAACATGTAATCTCCACTGGTTATTTCCGGAGGAAGCAGCGGAATGCTGCCGTCCAACCCGCTGCAACCGCTGAACATCCATTCTACGTTTGTCAGACTGTCGGGCAGTTGCGGAACGTCTCCTGTTAATTCGGTACAGCCTTCAAAAGCACGATATCCGCTGCGCAGTTTCGGCGGCAATTGCGGAATAGTTCCGGAGAGATTTGTCGCGCCGGAGAAAGCGGCGCCGATATCGGTGACGCTTGACAAATTCAATTGCCGCAGTTCTTTGAGCTTGTTTTTATCAGACGAGGCGACTTGTATTCTTTCGGCATAACCCGAAATTTTGATTTCATAGCTGCCGGCAGCGGCGTAAGTGTGCGACGCGGCGGATTTGACTTCATAATCGGTTGTACCGTCCCCCCAGTCGATATCGACGTTCAGATTGCTTCCGGATGCCGGCAGCGTGAGCTTGAGGTCTTCGGCGCCAATCTCAAAAGCCAGACGAATGGCACCGGTCGTTTCCGGCCGGCTGCGGCATTCTATGCACAAATCTTCGCAACCGTTTTGGTCGCTGCGTTTTTTACAACCGTGATCACAGTCCTCAACGGCAAGCGGACAGCAGTCAACAGTAATGTCTTCACAATATTCTTTTGTTGATTTAACCTCACGTCGTCCCGTGTCGCAGCTCACCGGTGCCGGACAGTCTCTTTCGCAGCCGCTTTCACACAGGGAGGAAGCATTGTCGGCGGACGGATTCGTGCATTTATAACCGGCTTTGCAGACACAGCGATACGAAATGTCCCCGTCGCTGTTGATACAGTTGTCGCACTCGCCGCCTTCTAAAGGGGCTTCCAGTGGATAATCATCTTGCAGACAGGTGCAAAAATCAACTTTGTAATCGCCGGTTTGTGCATTGATAAAACTCAGACTGCCGTCATCTTGCGGAATCGTGTTTTCGGGACATCCGGAACATGATTCGTTGTTGCCGCAGGAAACGCCGTTTTTGACAAGATAATATTTTAGAGAATATTTGTCATGACAGCTGTCGGCCTTCCCGTCGCAGAGCAAACCGCCGGCAGCGCTCTTTTTTGTCTGATTAACAACGTTATAACAATTTGTTTCGTCATAAATAAAATTAGCCGGACAGATGCAATCGCTTTCCTTATAACAGTTCAATCCGGGGATAGGGTGTGTTGCAACCGCGCCCGGCCGCAAAATTTCCTGTCCCTGACAGGTTGTCAGTCCGTAAGTTGCGCAGTTGTCAGACGTCGGATGCCCGCCGTAGCCGTCATTCAGCCGCGCATTAAAATTATAAGATGCGTCAGGAAGATATTGCGTTTTTCCTAAAGCTTCTCCTGTAAATAAAATTGTTGCGCTAAAAAACAGAAATGCAAAAAAATTAATGTTCATAAAAAGCCCTGAATAAAAGTTTCCTCATTCCTTTTATTCTAGCAAATTTTTGTATTAAATCAATATTTAATTGAAGTGTATCGACTAATTTTCGAAAATTATTTGGCGCCGGCCGGATAATGCTGTTCTCTGGCGCGTTTTGCAATCTCCAGATAACTCAGCGGTTCTTCCGGAGTCCCGACATAGGCAATGGAATAGCGTTTGATTTTAAACCCGAACGGATTTTTCAGAATTCCGTTCTGACGGAAGGAGTCCAATTCATCATCCAAATCATATTCTTCATATTCTACACGCAAATAAGCTCGCCAGATAACCACCATTTTTTGATCCGGCTGCTGGTGCGTTGAAGTGACGGTATGAAACTGAACTTGCCATAAAGTATTGGTCAGACGCTTCATCCACTCGATTTCAACGGTGCGGATAAGCCCCTGATTGATAAGGTTGGTCATATAGTCATAGGTTGCTTTGTTTGAAAATTCTTGAAATACGCCGACGGACGACAGCCAGTAGAATTCCGACCCTCTTTCCCAGCGATAAAGCAAATCGGCCAGATTTTTCGGAATTTCGTGGCGGAGCTTGATGTATTTTTCGATGTACTGTTCGGTAACGACATCCATCGGATTGACGTTTTTTTCAAGCGGTTCCACTTTATCCAAAGAAGACAGGTATGGATTCGCCGAAAGCAAATTGGCCTTGCCGCCGCGCAGCGGCAGCAGAAGATACAAAGTCAGCGCCAGCATAATTGTCAGGCTGAAGCTCATAGCGCTGAAAATAACCAAAACTCTGGCCGTCCATAAATAGCGGCGCTCCGGCATGGCCGCAATATTAACTTCTTGCGGATAACGTCCAAGCTTGTCCGGACTTTTTTTCTCCCGATAGCGAAACAATGTGGTAAACAGGCCGGACATTCGCTTTCTCCGCTAATAAGCGTAAATCTGATTGCGGGCATCTTTTGCCGTAGCCAGATAGCTTTCCGGTTCATCGGGGGTTCCGACATAAGAAAGGGAATAGTTCAGCACCAAAAATCCGTAGGGGTTAAAAACCCGTTGATCTTTGTTGTTGAAGTTGATGTTGGTGAATACCACACGCATATAAGCGCGCCAGATATTGACAATCGGAACTTGTTCGCCGCCGTAATAATCCATGGTGATAAACTGCGCCTGCCACAGGCCGCGGGTCATCGGTTTAACCCATTCAACCTCAACCATCCGCACCATGTCGCGCATTCTGAACTGACGGATGTTGTTCTGTACGTCGTTGGTAACAAAGTTTTGAAACACCGCCCGTGAAGACAGCCAGTATAATTCCGAACCGGGAGCCCAGCGGTACATCAATTCGTCATAATCGTTGCTGATAACGTGGCGGAGCAGGATATATTCTTCAATATATTGTTCGGCAATCAGATCTTGAACCGGCACGTTTTTTTCCTGCATTTCGGTCTGCTCAAGCTGGCTGAAATAAGTATTGGTTTGCAGAAGGCGGGGAAAGGCGCCGCGCTGCGGCAGCAAAACATAAATGGCGCTGGCCAGCATCATGCTGAGGCAGATGCTCATGCAGGAAATAATCACCAGCAGGCGTGATGTCCACAAATAGCGGCGTTCCGGCATGGCGTTGGTATGCACTTTTTCCGGAAAATAGCCCAGCTGGTCGGGACTTTTTTTCTCCTTATACTTAAATATCGTCTGAATAATATCTAACATCTTACCCCGTTTCAAAACTGCCTGATACACCATTTTATACATCAAAGTTGAATAAAAGCAAATAAATACTATTAATATGCAAAATATTGATATAATTTATATCCTAGATACTTGTTCTTAAGGATATGGATATGAAAAAAATCTTAGCGATTTGTTTTGCAGCGGGGCTGGTTGCGCTGAGCGGCTGTTCGTCGCAAAATGGCGGAGAGAGCGCCTCGTCGTCCCGCACCGCGCCGGCACCGGTTTCCTATACGGACTGGGACAGAGCGATTCGTCTGGATGTGGATATGCAGACGATGTATGCGTCGACGCCCCGTAAGATAGAAAAGCCGATAGATATGTACATGGCCATGGCGCTGGCGCTCAAATACAATTATACCCGCCGCGTCGTCAGCTATCAGCAAAGCCTGGTGGAAGCCGGAAAATCGCCGGTCAACCGTTTGCCCGAGATTTTTTCTTCAGCCGGCTATGTCAATACGTCAAACAGCTCGGCCATGGATTCGGAGTTGAAACTTGCCTGGAATATTTTGGATGTCGGCACGGTGTATTATCAGACGAAAGACGCCCGCTATCAAAGCAGCGTCGCCTTTGAGCAAAGCCGCAAAGTTATCCATAACCTGCTGCAGGAAACCCGCGTTTTGTATTGGAAGACGCTGACGGCGCAGCGGCTGCTTCCGGTAATTGACGATATGATTGAATACATGACGCTGGAAGTCGATGAACTGAATTCCCGTTCCAATGAGCTGGCCGCTGCCGGACAAAACCTGTCTATGCCGGATTTGGTCAAAAAAAGAAAATATATGGAAGCCGTCAAAAAATTATCAGCTTTGAAACGGGATCTGGAGACCTCTGAAGTGCGTCTGGCTTCGTTAATGGGATTCCACCCCTCCACCGAATACCGCCTGGTCGGCAAGGAGTACGGCAACTTTGAGCTGCCGGACATTCGCAGTAACCTGAGCGAGATGGAATGGATTGCCCTGACCAACCGTCCGGAACTCAGAATGCGCGACATGGTCACCAATGTGGAGGAAGTCCGCGCTTCTTTCCGGGTGTTCAAGGATCCCGGCGAGGCCGCTTATCGCCGCGACCCCAATTACTACAACCGTACCTGGTCCAAAAAAGCCAAACAAATCGGTATGCATATATTTGAAGACGTCCGCAATCCTTCGGAGCAGGAACTCGAAACCCTGCGCCGCCAGCGGATGACGACCTTGGTGCTGACGCAGGTTTATGTCGCCTGGGCGCGCTATATGTCCGCGCTGGAGGATTATCAGATTAATCAGGAAGTCGCCAATGTTTCGGAAGATATTGCCGAAGACACCACGGTTCAGGACGGCAGCAAAGCCGAAAAGAGCCAGTTGGAGGCCGCCCGTGCGATTGAAGACGAAGTGACCGCCATGCTGGCGTATGTCGATTTGCAGGATGCGCTTGGCAACTTGTATGCCACGTTGGGCATGGATGCGATTCCTTATTATATGCTTTCCGAAAAGCCTTCAAAAATTGCGGTTTATCTCCGCGGCGTTTTGGAAAAATGGCGCAAAGGCGAATTCCTGCCGGATAATCGTCCGTACCTGCTGGATGTCCCGACCAGAAGACCGCCGGTTAATCTGTCTTCGTCAAAGCTGATGCCCGATGTTGAGGTTGAAAGCGGACAAAAGATTATGATTACGATTCCCGATGCCGTTTTCAACAAAATGGACTTTAGCGGCAAAACGACGCTCAAGGCCGGGTTGAAAGACGACAGCCCGCTGCCCGACTGGCTGATTTTTGATGAGGCCGCCCGCACTTTCTCGGGAACGGCCATGCCCGGCAATCTCGGCGAATATGACATTAAGGTTTATATCAGTGACGAAAACGGAAACACGGGGTATCTGACCTTCAAGATAAAAATCATTGATGTTTATGTTCCGTCGATTCGTCTTACCGGTTTGACGCCCGGCCGCAAGGCAACCGTTCTCAAGCGTTGTGTCGGACCGCAGTGCACCGATGAGTATATTGAAAATATCGAAATCGGCGAGGATGTGGTTGTTCAGCCGGAAAATAAATAGAGTCGCCTGCGCGGCGTAAAACATAAAAAGGGATTCCCTTCGGAGGAATCCCTTTTTATGTGGATATAATGTGGATAATTTTTAGCCTGAATTGCTTAAAATTAGCGTTATTTTCTGGAATCAAAAATCTTAAAGATTTTATCCACCTGGGCAAAATTTTTTTATGTTTGTTTTATAAGGAGATAGTTCTGTCAATAGCAAAAAGAATCTTTTTTGCTATTGAGAAAGGCGTCCTGATTTCGCATTATGACAACAGAAACACGGGCCGTGTAACAGCCTAAAAAAACACAAAAAAATAAAAGCTGAAAATTTTTGTGTATACAATATATAGCAATGTTTACATTTTTTTAATACTATATATTGTATATCTAGTGTCAGAGATGGCCAATAACAAAAAAGTGCTAACAACCGCTAATAAATAAGGAATGCAACAGAGAAATGTCAAAATCAAATTACGATATGCCCGCAATTAAGAACGAAGAAATTGCTATCGAGAGTGTCACCAAAAGAGACGGTACGCTTGCGCCGTTTGACAGCAACAAAATTTTTAATGCCATCTGCAAAGCAGGCGCTTCCACCGGCGAGTTCGGCGAGCAGGAAGGCTGGCTCCTGACGGCTCAGGTTCTTAAGGTTTTGAAACACAAATACGCCGAATCTCTTCCGAATATTGAAAATATTCAGGATGTGGTTGAGCAGGTTTTAATTTCCGCCAACTATTTTGCCACGGCCAAGGCCTATATTTTGTATCGCGATCAGCGCAACCGCATGCGTTCCGACAAAAAAGTCATGGTTGACGTTGAGAGTTCCATCAATGAATATCTTGAAAGACTTGACTGGCGCGTCAATGCCAATGCCAATCAGGGATATTCCAACGGCGGTCTGATTTTGAATGTTTCCGGCAAGGTAACGGCCAACTACTGGCTGAGCCATGTTTATCCGGCCGAAGTCGGCGAGGCACACCGCAACGGCGACATCCACATCCACGATTTGGATATGCTGGCGGCTTATTGCGCCGGCTGGTCTCTAAAAAACCTGCTGCATGAAGGCTTCAACGGTGTTCCCGGCAAAACCGAGGCCGGTCCGGCCAAACATTTGTCGGCAGCCGTCGGACAGATGGTTAACTTCATGGGCACTTTGCAAAACGAATGGGCCGGAGCTCAGGCATTTTCTTCTGTTGATACCTACCTGGCACCGTATATCCGTGCTGATCATTTGACTTATGAGCAGGTTGAGCAGTCCATTCAGGAACTGGTTTACAATCTGAACGTTCCGTCCCGCTGGGGATCTCAAACGCCGTTCACCAACTTTACGTTCGACTGGGTCTGCCCGGAAGACTTGCGTGACAAGCATCCGATAATTGCCGGAGTCGAGCAGGATTTCACCTACGGCGACCTCAAGGATGAAATGCACATGATTAACAAAGCCTACATTACGGTTATGATGAAAGGCGATATCAAAGGCCGTCCGTTTACCTTCCCGATCCCGACATATAATATGACGCCGGATTTTCCCTGGGAAGACGAAAACACCGAGCTTTTGTTTGAAATGACGGCCAAATACGGTTTGCCGTATTTCCAAAACTTCATTAACTCCAGCCTGAAACCCGGGCAGATTCGCTCCATGTGCTGCCGTTTGCAGCTTGACCTGCGCGAACTCCTTGCCCGCGGCAACGGCTTGTTCGGTTCCGCCGAGCAGACCGGATCCATCGGCGTCATTACCTTCAACTGCGCCCGCCTGGGATACGTTTATAAAGGCAACGAAGCCGGTTTGTTTGCCCGTGTCGACGAATTGATGAACATTGCCCGCACGTCTTTGGAAATCAAACGCAAAGTTATCCAGAGACTGATTGACAACGGATTGTTCCCCTACACCAAGCGTTATCTCGGCACCCTGCGCAATCACTTCTCGACCATCGGTGTCAACGGCATTAACGAAATGATTCGCAACTATACCAATGATGAGCATGACATTGCCGACGAGTGGGGACAGAATTTTGCCGTCAAATTCCTGGATTACATTCGTGATAAACTGGTCAAAATTCAGGAAGAAACCGGCCATATGTACAATTTGGAAGCCACTCCGGCCGAGAGCGCAACTTATCGTTTCGCCCGCGAAGATAAAAAGCGCTTCGTTGACATCATTCAGGCCGGCACCAAAGAAAATCCATATTACACCAACTCTTCGCAATTGCCGGTTGGTTATACGGATGACCCGTTTGAGGCGTTGGATTTGCAGTCGACTCTGCAGTCCAAATATACCGGCGGCACCGTGCTGCACCTCTATATGGGCCAGAGAATTTCATCAGCGAAAGTTTGCCGCGACATTATCAAACGTGTTCTGACCAACTATCGCTTACCGTACGTTACGATTACTCCGACTTTTTCCATTTGCCCCAAGCATGGATATATTTCAGGAGAACATCACTTCTGCCCCTTCTGTGATGAAGAGAAGCTGGCGGAGAAAAGGGCTGCAGCTTCCAGGAAAGAAGTTGCTTAGAAGATAACTTATTAAATGGAGACAGAAATAATGACAACGATTAATATTGAAGACATCAAATTGAGCGACGAAGAAAGACAGCCTTGTGAAGTTTGGACCCGGGTCATGGGATATTTCCGTCCGGTATCGGAGTTCAACAAAGGCAAGAAGTCTGAATTCTATGCGCGCAAATGCTTCTGCGAGAGCAAAGCCGTCAGTATGGACGAGGCTGCAAATGCCCTTAAGATTGCTGCCGAATAATCGCTAATTTGATTATTTGCAATGAGCAAAATTTTGGTCGGCGGTGTTGAAACTTTCAGCACCGTCGATTTTCCTGAGCATCTGTCTGCTGTCGTTTTTATGCAGGGATGCCCGTGGCGGTGTCCTTTCTGCCACAATCATGATCTTCAGACAATCGGAAAACCGACCGAATTTTTATGGGAGAAATTTGTTTCTTTTTTGCAGACGCGTCGCGGAATTCTGGATGCGGTGGTATTCAGCGGCGGAGAACCTCTGGTGCAGGATAATCTGGCTGATGCGGTTGCCGAGGTAAAGGAAATGGGCTTCAAAGTCGGTCTGCATACCGGCGGTTATCGCCCCGGGCATCTCAAAAAAGTTCTGCCTCTGCTGGATTGGGTTGGATTCGACGTCAAAGCGCCGTTTGAAGCGGAAAGCTATCGCCGTCTGACCGGAGCGCCGCACTTGCAACAAGCGCTTGAGAGTCTGGATATGTTGTTGAACGGCGGCGTGGATTTTGAATGCCGCACCACCTGCGATCCGCGTTTTTTGAGTTGTGATGATCTTGCCAAAATGGGAGATGAGCTGGCATCTCGCGGCGTTAAAAAATACTTTTTGCAAAAATACCGGCCCATTGAAAGCGATACGACAACCACGGACAGCGACTGTGAAAAATTTTTTGATGATAAGGTCTTGATTGAACATTTGCGGAATCTGTTTGAACAATTTGATATCCGTCGCTGAAAAAAAGCCGGAAATTTTCTTTCCGGCTTTAAATTTTTACGGTTAAATAACGCTTTGCAGTCTTTCTTCTGAAATAAAACGCGGAAGTTGAGAAGAGGAGCTGTTGGACCCGGACTCAATCTCTCCCGGCCGAGGTTCTATCCACGAAATATTGAGGATTTTTTCATACCGCAGCAGCAGACAAACCAATTCGCTGAGGTGCATATTGCTGCAAACGCGATAATTTCCCGCCTCCAGCAAAGCCAGGCGCTGCTTCGAAAACCGGGCGACCGCGAGAGCCTCTTCCGGTGTTAACCCTGCGGACAACCGAACCGCGCGAAGCTGTGCCCCGAGATTGCGATAAATTTTTTCTTTAATGTCAAAATTTGATTTCATTTTGCAACTCCGTATTTGTTTTGAATAAAACAAAACCGCCTTGACTAAAAGTGAAGGCGGGGAGTTCACAACTGTTACAGTGACAGTCTGCCTTATTCGACATACGAATATGCTTATATCAGCAGCTCCCCAAATGAGGAGTTGTTATTTTACTGTAAGGAGCTGTGACACTCCGCCGCCCGCTCACCGGACGACAGAATTATGATATAAGATGAAAATGATTTTGCAACAAAAAAGAACCACAGATAAATAAAAACCCCGGAATCCGGGGTTTAAACAGATTGTTGACAGATCTTGCTTAAAAATTATAGCGAACGCCCAAAGAAATTTCGCTCAGCTTGTCAATATAGTCGCCGTCAATCTGCGTATAACGATACATTGCGCGAAAAGCCAGACGTTCACTCAAAAACAACTGGGCGCCCAATCCGTAACGAAAAGCCAGCTTATCTTCGTCAAATTTAAGCGGATTGCTGGCCGTCATATTGGCCGTGTTTTCATTATAGGCGTTCAGCTTGACTTTTGCCTGAAAATCGTAATTGGCCAAACCGGCAGAAGCCAGAAGTTCCAAACGGGACAAGACCGGAAGGTACAAAATGGCGTCGGCACCGTAGGCCTTGTATTCAAACTCATATTCCGCCTGGGCAAAACGCATGTCTTGCGCATAAGATTCCTGATATTTAATTTGATTGTCCGACAGCGATTGCTGATAAAAGACTTCAAATCCCAAATACCGCAGCGGCCGCCAGCCGATGGAACCGGACAGCGTATCAAGACTGTCTTCAAAATTATCAAGAGCCCCATTGTACGTTTCGCCGCCGGGAAGCGGACTGGCAATTGAAAAGTTATGATCGGCCATGGTTGCGTCGGTAATGACGTAATCCAGTCCGATGCTGAATTTTTTAAAGTCCGCCTTGCGGGATGATGCCGCTCTGCCGGGAGCGACGTAATTATTCGGAACGTTAGACGGATAATAGGGATTATAGCTTTGCGCCGCAACATCCGCAGCTGCTGCGGAAGCGGCAAGTAACCCGGCCATAAAAAGTAACTTTTTCATATTTTAACCCTTTTTTGTTAGAACAGGAAACGGACACCCATGGACACTTCGCTCATGTCGTCAATTACGTCGCCGCCGATTTGGGCATAACGATACATCACGCGCAGCGCCACGCCGTCGGCAATGTTCAGCTGCCCGCCGGCGGCAACGCGCCAGCCGACGTTGTCGTCATTATATTCTTTGTGAAGAACTTCCTGCAGGTGCATATTGTCAAACTGATAAATGGCAAAATTGGCCTCCGTGGTAAATTCGTATTTTGCCACACCGACGGAACCGAGTAAATCGAAATAGCGTGACAGCGGGACATAACCGATTAAATCCAAACCGTAGGCCTTGTAGCTGGTAATATATTCGTTCATCAGATAATAAGCCTGATCATGCGCGTTCAGCGTATGCGGATCAACCTCGTTGGTAACGCTGTCCTCATAAGTCTGCTGATAAAAAGCCTCCAGTCCGAAATATTTGTTAATCCGGGCACCCAGCACAAAAGACAAGCTGTCCTGATCATCAAAAACGTCCTGAGAAATCGGACCGTTGGCAAAGCTCAAATCGTCAAAAGTTATTTCTCCCTTGGATGACGGGCTGCCGATGTTATAGTCCATGCCGACATAATATTTAAAATAATTCAGTTTGCGAACCTGATTTTTGACGGCGTTTTTAATATCGCGGATATCTTCGTCAAACCCTTTTTTGTAACCGGAGTACAAACCGTCACAGGGACACATCACGGTTTTGCCGAGCACCACGGATCCGTCCGCATCAAAAGGCTCTTCCGGATTGCACGGACACCATTCGACATTGTACAAATCGCCGTAAGCGGGAAGGTCGTCTTCGGCGACGGCCGGGCTTGCCAACAAAGAAAGAGCCGCGGCGCCGCTCAGTAGCCAGATTTTATTCATCAAATATGTTCCTTATCAGATAGTTTCGTAACCTCAGGATAGTCGCAGCCTCCCAAAAGTTCAATTATCCCCGCGGTCTTATACACAAGTTTAGAATGACGGGAATATGACGGTTTTGTTAATTTGACAAAATTAGCGTAAACATTAATTGATTTTTAGGACTCTTTGCGATATACTTAAATCAAAAGGCGGGAGGACTAATGTTATGCCGAAAATAGATGATAGTCTGCTTGAAGAACTGAAACAAGAATTTAAGGACGGAAAATTAAATCTGTCTGGCGATGAAATGCGGCAGCTTCCCGAGGAGGAAAGAAAGCGGCTCACCGAGCATCGTTACGCTTTTTTGGAAGCGGTTGCCGGCGGCAGGCTGGAGGTCGGAACCAATGATTTGAAAAAAGCCGCCGAAACCGTCAAGCTGGCTTCCCTATACGATGACAAGGTTAAAAACGAGGCGCAGAACACTGGCAAATGGTGGCGGATCGATTTTAAAAATAAAAAATCCAACGGACTGGCTGCCGTCAAACGCTGGCGCCAGCGTCGCAGTCTCAAAACAATGCTGAAAAACCTCAATAAAACGGAAGAAGCGCACTATTTGCAGGATTTGGCCAACAAAACCAAATATCAGGGGCGTCTGACCGATGAAGAAAAGCAAATTGCCGCCGATTTTGTAAAGGCTCACGGACGAGCCGTTTGGCCATTTCAAAATTATAAATTGAAAAAAATTTTTCAACAGCAGGATCAAGTGCCGCCGACGGCGTTTGGCAATCTGATAAAAATGACGTCGGATAAAAACTTTAATCCGGAAAGCAAATATTTCGGTCTGCAAAAAAACAAAGACGCCGAAGAATTTGACAAACTGTTGAAAACCTGTCTTAAAAGCACTAACGTCAATGACTTGAGCGGTCTGTTGAATGTGCTGGCCGATTTGAAAAAGCAAAAATTTGCCGAAAGCGAAGCCCTCAAAAATGCCACCGCAACCCGTAAAGAGAAAAAAACTGCTCAGCAAAAAGCAATCTTTTTTGAACAAATTTGCAATCAGGTCGAAAAACGCCGCAACGACATGCGCCGGGAATTTGAGGCAGCCGACAGCGCCGCGGCAAAGAAATACGGCCCCGAAGAACAGTCTCTTATGAACGGCATCGACCAAAAACTGGAGCAGATTAATCTGCAGACGGCAAAACTGGAAAAATTTACGCTCCGCGGCCGTGCTTTTGAAAAGCTGAAATCCAGAGCGCCGGAATATGCCCGCAAAACCGTTGAAGACGTTGCCAACGTCCGTCTGGCCATGGTGATTAATGACGGGGCTGCCTGTCGGGATTTTTTGAAATCCCAGGGGTTTAAGGACGAAGAAATCAAAGATTTGATGCCCAAGCTGACGGAAATGTATGCGGCTTCACCGAAAACGTCCAAAAAAGACAGAGATGCTCAGAACGCAGCCGAAGAAAAGGAGCGGGAGGAAGAACAAAGGCAGGCGTTTGAACAGGAACAGTTCGCAGGTGCGGAAAACGATCGGGAGGAAAAAGAAGAACAACGGACAAGAGAAGAGGAGCGGCAGGTCGAAACCGTCGTCATCACGGATAAGGAAGGTCGCGAAACCGAACAGTCGGTACCGGCAAAAGAATCTTGGCTGAGTTTCTTAAACGAACAGTTCAGTCACAACGGATATCAAACCGAAATGATTGAAACATTCCAAGAAAATGCCGACGATAAATCCGTCGGAGAAACGGCTCAAAAAGAGTTGAAACTCGAAAATGACGAGCGCAAACTGCAAATTAAAGAAGAGATTGAAAACAACCGTCTTGTCGTCAACGGAGAAAACAAAAAAGATCCGGAAGACAAAAATCCGTCGATAGGCGATTTTCAGATGATTTTAAAAGGCCTGAAATCGAAAGGAAACGAAGAAATCCGCATCGATTCGGAAGATAAGGAGTTTACGGCGCGGCTGCTGGTCGCGGCCCAAAAAGAAGGGCTTAAGGTTGTCAATTTTGACCGGAATAAGGATTTGGATGGGTTGCTTCAGGGCGTATCCCAAGAAACCCGTCAGGCCATGTTTGAAAGCGGCATTTCCGGTGTGCCGAAAGAAAACATCAGCCAGTCCAGAGAAACGGTCGATTTTATCAACCGTCTGCGGGGAGGCGTCAATCCCAAGGATAGCAACGAACAAAATAATCTGGATAATAAAGAAGAACAAAAAGATAATCCTTATAAAGTCTTTTCGGAAAGTATTCAAAAGTTGAATAAAGAGGAAAATGACGAGAAGGCGATTGATGCCGGCGTCAAAAAAATGGACAGTTTGGACAAGCTGACCAGCATGGATGCCAAAAAATACAAATCAACCAAAGAGTATCAGGAACTTAGCAAAGACGAAAAAGTTTTGGTTGACCGTTACCATGATTCCCAAAAAGAAGGCAACAAGAACAAAGACCGTGAAGACGTCAAGGCTCTGGGGCGGTTGCTCAGCATTTACCGCGGTACCCAAGACCCTGTCAAAAGACGCAAAATCGTTGCCCGCACGCTTGACCGCTCGTTGGTCGGAAGTCGAGACGGCCAACGCGGCAACGGTTAACAGTATCCTTTCCGTTTTGACATCAAATCGCGCAGTTTTTTTTGAGCCGGTGTATCGGCAGCCGGCGTCATCTGGCCGTTTTTATCGGAAGCTTTGGCTTGAAAGTCGTTTTTCCCGGTTGGCGGAACGGAAAATGTCCGGCGCTCGGCTATTTTTTCTTTTAACCGGCTGATTTTATCATTAATTTCGTTATGCCGTGTTTTATCTTTAAAATAATCCATTCCGTCGGCTAATTGCTGAAAAAATCTGTCGTCAAACATTTTTCCTTGTTCAAGATAGTGTTTAAAAAGAGGATACATAACCGGTGCCAGCCGATTGGCAGCTTCAAAGCCGTGATACCATTGGTCTGCGTCTTTAACGGGTTTTCCGGTTCTTTTTTCGTTGTAAAGTCCTGTTGCGCAAACGGCAAAGGCTTCATTAATGGCTGCGACGGCATTATCTTTGGATGAAGCTCGAATGTCTTTTTTCTCATTGCCGTCAGCGTCAAAATATCGCGTCAGAATATCCATGGTTTTCTGCATTCCTTCTTGAGGATTATCTTCAAGCCGTGATTTTAACTCAGAGGCATAAAAAAGGGAATGGGTTGTTTCGTGCAACGGAGTAGAGGCTTTACGCTGCAGAATATTTGCGCCGTTCAGATAATTGTCGTCAGCTTCAAGACGGACGACGGAATAGTTCATAACGGAGGTGTCTCCGCGCGGATTGGAGCGGCCGTCGCCGGTTGTCCTTCCCGGGAAAGGATTAAGATAGCAGGTGCACCTTTTTTGTTTGTCAATGCCAAAACCGGCGTAGATGGCGTTTAACTCGTTTGCGTAACCTTTTTGTTCTGTTTCCAAAACACTCAGATTCGCCCGAATATTAGCATTGTTTTTTTCAAAAAAATCATGATAAGCCGGAAAAGCTTTATCAAAAGCATCTCCGATATTTTTGGAGTCGTTTGGGTCAAACTTTTCGGTTAGAAGATGTTTGAGCGCCTCAACCGAAGATATGTTGCGTTCGGTAATTAATGACTCAACCTGACTTATCGCGCCCCAGGTAATGGAACCTGTTTGGGGAATTGCTTTTTCAAAGGCTTTAATATCGGAATTTTCAAAATCATTCATTGCTGCGCGGCTTTCGGCGGGAAACATCAGGCTGTCAACCCATAAGGCGTAAAAGCCCCGCATTTCATCTGCAACAAAATTTATTTTAGCCGTTTCGTTCTGAAGCATTTTAGGCGTTTTCCGTAAATAACGACATCCATGCAAACATTATACAACAAATCGCCGGAAAATGAAAGGTTATTGTTTTTCAGAGGCAGATAAAAAAGCATAAAAAGCCTGCATAAAATTTTTGAACAAAAAACATCAGGCTGTCCCGTTTAATACGGAGACAGCCTGAAATCTTCAGTCTGCAAAACACCGCTTTAAGAGGATGCTTTTCCTGTGCGGCTTCCTTTTTTCTTTGATTGGGAAAGTGCCGCGGCCGGCGTTTTGGGTTTAATATAGGGACGCCGTCTTTCTTTGCCGCTAACCCGGGAAGGCTTTTTCCCGAAAATTTTCTTCTTGGCGCCGTGACCGAAATGCCCGGCGGCGGATTGGCGTTTAACCGCCGGCTTCCGCTTGCCGGTCTTGATGTCGTGGATTGCCTCTTCTAACTTCAGCATTTCCATAAATTTGGATTTGCGCGGTTTCGTTTTGTTTTCTTTGGTCTTGTCCACCGAGAAACCAAAGGCGCCCAAATCCCGTCCCAGCGTATAGTAACGGCCGTGGACGTATGCCAGCAGTCCGGCTTTCTCCAACGCCAGCCTACCATCCTCCTCCAGATAACGGTCATCAACGTTTACATTGACGATTTCGGCCAAAAACATATCATGCGTCGGATAAGAGGTAATGGATTTAACTTTGCACTCCAAGGAAATCGGCGCTTTGACCAACATGGGCGCTTTCACATGGGTGCACGGTTCGATTTCCAGCGCCATGTCCTTGAACTTGTCGGTATTTCTCCCGGATTTAACCCCGCAGTAGTCGCAGGCGCGCGCCAGCTCAAGCGTCGAAATGTTGATGACGAATTCTCCTGCTTCCTTAATAATGTTATGAGAAAAACGGGACGGACGCACCGAAATATATGTCCTCGGCGGTTCCGAGTTAATAATTCCGGTCCACGCCACGGTCAAAACGTTCGGTTTTTCCATGGTGCCGCATGTAACCATCACCGGCGGCACCGGGGCCAGCATTGTTCCGGGTTTCCAAGAAATTTTTGCCATTTTTTTATCCTGCTTCAAATTAAATTTAAATAGAGAATAAACTCAAAAAATTTAATGTGCAAGTGCCGGAAACAAAAAAATCCTCCGCCCTGCGGAGGATTTTTTATAAAAATATTTTATCCGACATTTCCAAACGGATTAATGTCCTTTTCTTCGCTGGCGGCTCTCAGGTCAAACAGATTAAGAAAGACCCCCGAAACATAAATTGAAGAATAGGTGCCGATAACGACGCCGGCTACAATCGTAAACGCAAAGCTGCGCAGGGTATCACCGCCCCAGATAAGCAGCGCCAGCGCTGCAAACAAAGTGGTAAACCCGGTCAGGATTGTGCGGGATAAAATATCGTTAATGCTTTTGTTCAGCAGGTCATATTGCGACATCTTTTTGAACTTGCGCAGATTCTCCCTGATACGGTCATATGTAACGACCTTGTCATTAACCGTATAACCGGCCAGTGTCAAAATTGCCGCCACTGTCGTCAGACTGAAGTCAAACTGCAGAAAAGACAGTAAGCCGACCGTAATGACAAGGTCATGAATCAGACCCAGCATGGCGCCGATGGCAAACTGCCATTCAAAGCGGAACCAAATATACAGAGAAATCGCCAGAACCGCGATAACCGAAGCAATAACGCCGGATTTTTTCAGCTCCCCGCCGACTTGGGGACCGACCAGTTCCGTCCTGCGATATTCGTAACTGTCGCCCAAAACGTCCTTAATCTGATTAACGGCGGCCATCTGTTCCTGCTCATTGAGCTCTTTGGCTTGCGCGCGAATCATAATTTCTTCGCCCGTTTCGCCGATACTTTGCAGATTAACGTCTTCCAGGTCAACTTTATTCAGCTGCTTGCGCAATTCTTCAACATTAATAGGGGATTCGCTTTTGACTTCCATCAAAATTCCGCCGGAAAAATCGATTCCGTAATTGAAACCTCTGACGGCAATGCTGATGATTGACAAAGCAATCAACGTTACAGAAAAGGCATAGGCTGCTTTTCTGACTTTCATAAAATCAATATTGGTATCTTTGGTTACCCAACTGAAAATTTTCAACATATCAAATATCCTTAAATTTTAAATTGGCAGTTTTGTCGGCTTATACTTCATCAGCCAGCTTGTAATAATCAGGCGGGTGACCGTAACCGAAGTAAACATGGAGGTTGCGATACCGACGGCCAACGTGACGGCAAATCCTCTGACCGGTCCGGAGCCGAAATAAAACAGAACAAAAGCTGCAACCAATGTTGTCAGGTTGGAGTCCAAAATTGTTCCCCAGGCTTCGGTAAAACCGGCTTCTGCCGCATCTTTGGTCGAGCGTCCGTGTTTGACTTCTTCGCGCATTCTTTCAAAGATAAGCACATTGGCATCAACGGCCATGCCGATTGTCAGAATGATACCGGCAATTCCGGGCAGCGTCAGCGTTGTGCCCATAAAGCTAAGAATTCCCAGCATCAAAAACAGGTTCATAAAAACGGCCGCCGTTGTAAACAGACCGAACAAACCGTATGCGGCGACCATAAAGATTACCACGGCTGCCAATCCGATAAGAGAAGCAACAACGCCTTCACGGATAGAGTCCGCGCCCAAACCTGCGCCGACGGTTCTTTCTTCCAGAACTTCAAGCGGAGCGGGAAGTGCGCCGGAACGCAGCAGCAGAGCCAGATCATTGGCGGATTGAACGGTGAAATTTCCGCTGATAACGCCGCTTCCGCCCAAAATGGCGCTTTGAATGACGGGGGCGGAAATAACCTCGTTATCCAAAACGATTGCCAGCCGTTCGCCGATATTTTCTTTTGTCGCCTCACCGAACTTTTTACCACCCAGAGAGTTGAATTTGAAACTGACCACCGGCTCGCCTTCCTGAAACGCCGGCTGCGCGTCAACCAGATTTTCTCCGCTGACCACCGGTTTGCGGCTGATGACGTAATACTCGCCTTCACTGCCCTGAGCCAATCGAGATGTCGCCGAAAGTTTGCCCCGTTTGGCTTCGGCGGCTGTCGAGCGGCTGTCTACCAAATGAAAGGACATTTTTGCGGTTTTTCCAAGCAGAGCCTTGACTTCTTCCGGATTCTGCAACCCCGGCAGCTGGACGGCAATACGGTCGGTACCCTGACTCTGAATAACCGGTTCTTTGGTCCCCAGCTCGTCAATACGGCGGCGGACGATTTCAATCGACTGTTCCACAACCCGCATTTTCAATTTGTTGAGTTCAACTTCGCTGTAAGCGATTTCCAAAGTGCCGTCGGCGCTTTCTTTGACTTCAATGCCGCTGTCGATTTTGCGAAACTGGTTGGCCGCTTTGCTGCGGGAACCGGCATTTTCGATTTTGACCTTAACGGAATCGTCTCCTGCGGCCAGATTTTGATAACGGATTCTGTTTTCGCGCAGAATTTGCCGCGCGGCATCTTCAACAGAGGCCATCCGCTCCTTGATAACGTCGTCGATCTTAACCTCCAGCAGCAGATTGGAGCCGCCCTGCAGGTCTAATCCCAGATTAATCGGCTGCCACCATGACGGAAGCTTGTCTTTATTGCTGACCAGATTAGGAATGGCAAAAAAGATGCCCAATGCGCAAATGGCAAGAATTATAATCACTCTTGATTTGGATAATTTATACATTTTAAGGCCTTTTATTTTTTTGTCTTGGATTTTGTTTTGGAGGAGGTTTTGTTGTCATTGACGGCAGCGGCCTCGGGTTGCAGCACGCCGCGAACGGACGCGCGGTCAACTTTGATTTTGACGCCGTCGGCAATTTCGACAGTCAGAAATTCCGGATCCGCCGCGTCGGCAACCGTTGCCAGAATACCGCCGCCGGTAACGATTTTGTCACCTCTTTTGATGGCGGAAATCATGGCATTGTGCTGCTTTGCCCGCTTAATTTGCGGACGGATGAACAAAAAATAGAAAACGGCGAAAATCGCCAGCGCCTGAAGCAGGGTTGAAGTCAGGCTGACAGCCGGAGCCGCGGCGCCGGCAGACTGAGCAAAAGCGGGACTGATAAACATTTTATTCTCCACAAACATTAATAACTGTCTGACACTATATATCACGTTCACTTGCTTATATAGGGCAAATTTGAATAGTTCACAAGATTTTTTTGCAAAAACGGACGGATATCGGCGTTTATTTCAATCTGAAAGCGAAGATTTTATTTGAGGTAACTCTGCGGATTAACGGCCTTTTTGCCGGCGCGTATCTCAAAATGCAACTGCGGCGTGCTGACGCCGCCGGTGGCGCCGACGGTGGCAATTTTTTCTCCGCGGCGGACTTTTTGGCCTTTTTTGACCAGCAGACGGTCATTGTGGGCATAGGCCGTAATCCATCCGCCGCTGTGCTTAAGCAAAATCAGGTTGCCGAACCCGCGCAGTTCGTTACCGGCATAAGCAATGGTTCCGGCATCGGCTGCTTTGACGGCGGTACCGAGAGGCGCCTGAATGTTGATGCCGTCGTTGTTGCGTCCTTTGGCGATGGGGCCGAATTTGGAAATAACCTTACCTTTAACCGGCCAGTCGAATTTGGCGTTTCGTTTTTGAACTTTTGCCGAAGAACTCCGGGAGGTCGTTTTTTTTGCGGAAGAAACTGTTGATTTCTTTTTGGATGCAGACCATTTGGACGCTGTCTTTTGAGTCGGTTTGCTGTTGGAAACGTAGTGCGTCGGCTGAACGGTGGTGACGACGGATCCGGGCAAAATAAGTTTTTGGCCGATTTTCAAAGTATAGGGCGCGTCAATGTTGTTGACGCGGCTGAGCGAACTCATGTCCACATTGTATCTTTTGGAAATATTGTAGACCGTATCGCCTTTTTGCACGATATGGTATCTTGCATCGGGAAGCCGGAGCGTCCGGCCGATGGTCAGGGTATAGGGCGGCCGGAGATTGTTAGTCTCAATCATTTCGCGAATAGGAACGTTATACCGCCGCGAAATGCTGTAGAGGGTGTCGCCCTTTTGAACCGTCACATAATCCGGATGCGTGCCGAAAAAGCCGCTGAGATCATAGCCAAGCAGCCGGATGCGGTCATTTGCGCAGCCGGAAAGCAGGATGACAATCGGGCAGAGCCAGATTAAAAACTTTTTCTTTAACGTCGGCAAAGCATATACTTCTCAAGTTTACGACTTAATATTGTTTAAGCGTAGCACGCAGTCATTAATATTTTATTACTTGGAGGAGGCCGGCGGCAACACGACGGTTCCGCGGTTGTCCGAAGAAACCACGCCGTACGTCCGCTGCTTGAGCGCTGTTTTAATATGTCGCCGCAGCCGCGCCCACATTCCGTCATAACTGTCGCTGTAGTTTTTGCGGTTAGTGTAGGTAATGACCATCATCTGGGCGTTGTATTCGTCGACCCGCAGTTTTTTGATTGCGGGAACCGCTTCGGCAAAAATCTTTTTGGCAATGGCTTCGGCTTTGTCGCGGGAGGCGCCGTTCAGCACCATGACGATTTTGGTCTTGTCCACTCTGCCGATGTTGGCATTGGGGGTCAGATTGGCAAAACAAACGTCACTGACCACTTTCAGGAGCTTGTCCGCCGTTTCAAAGTCAATGCCTTTGCTGATAAAGTCATATAAATCCCGCAGTTCAACGACAATACAGGAAAATTCCTTATTATAGCGTTTTGCCAGCTGAAAGTCGTGCTCAAAACGATCAAGCAGGGCGTGCTCGTTGAGCGCGTTTGTAAAAATATCGCGGTCGTTAAACTGCGACAGGTTTTCCTGCCAGGCCCGGGCTTCAGAGACGTCTTTGCACAAAAAACTGACGCCTTCGCATTCGAGAATTTCATCCAAAATCGGTCGTTCGCGACACAACATCAGCTGTTTTTGCCCGTTGCCTTTTTGCAGCACAATCTGGGTGTTGATGGTGGATTGATTGCGGCACATTTTGCTCAGTGCAAATTCCAAAGCGTCACGATTCGCTTTTTTGTCTTCCAGCAGAGAGCCGAGAATTGATTTGCCGATAAGTTCGTCAGGTGAATATCCCAAAATATCTGCTCCCGATTCGCTGATATAGGTAATGATAAATTCTTTATTAATCTTAAAATAGATATCGCCGTTGGTTTTTTGCGGATTGCTTTGTTGCCCGTCGTTTTCTTTGATGAGTTCTTTAAGGTTGCGGCGGGTCTGTCTGAGCTTGTTTCGCAGGATAAGACTGTAAATCAGCAGTAAGACGACGGCAAGACACAACACGGCAATTACGGCAATAATCATAACGGCTCCTTATATAAAAACATTATGTCAGCATAAAGGCAAAAAAGCTAAAGATTGGTTAAATAGAGGTTGCAATTTACGCAAAAAAAACTTAATTTTGTAAACCGGAAAAGGAAAATAACAATAAGAAAGAGGCCATGGCTGACAAACCACAAATCATAGACGAAAGCGGAGACAAATATAAGTACGGATTTGTAACCGACATCAAAGCCGATACGGCGCCCCGCGGTCTTAACGAAGATATTATCCGCCTGATTTCGCAAAAAAAAGGCGAGCCGGAATGGCTGCTGGAGCGGCGTCTGAAGGCCTTTGAATTTTGGAAGACCATGACCGAACCGTCCTGGGCCAAACTGGTGTATGACAAGATTGATTACCAAAATCTGTCTTATTATTCCGCGCCCCGGCAAAAAGCGGCGCCTAAAAGTCTGGACGAGGTGGATCCGGAACTTCTCGAAACGTATGAAAAATTGGGTATCCCCTTAAAAGAGCAGGAGGTGCTGGCCGGTGTCGTCGCGGTTGATGCCGTATTTGATTCTGTCTCGGTCGCCACGACATACCGTGCCAAACTGGCCGAAAAAGGTATCATTTTTTGTTCAATTTCCGAGGCTGTTAAAGAGCATCCCGAACTGGTGCAAAAATATTTGGGGTCGGTGGTGCCGTATACGGATAATTTTTTTGCCTGTCTTAATTCGGCGGTGTTTTCCGACGGGTCTTTCGTTTATATTCCCAAAGGGACACGTTGCCCGATGGAACTGTCGACTTATTTTCGGATTAACGCCAAAAACACCGGACAGTTTGAGCGGACGCTGATTATAGCCGACGACGACAGTTATGTTTCTTATCTGGAAGGCTGTACGGCGCCGCAGCGGGATGAAAATCAACTTCATGCCGCCATTGTCGAAATAGTGGTGCTGAACAATGCCGAGGTCAAATATTCAACGGTTCAGAACTGGTATCCCGGAGATAAAGACGGTAAAGGCGGCGTATATAATTTTGTCACCAAGCGGGCCGCCTGCCGCGGTATAAATGCCAAAGTTTCCTGGACGCAGGTTGAAACCGGTTCGGCCGTCACTTGGAAGTATCCCTCCTGTGTGCTGCAGGGCGATAACTCGTCCGGCGAATTTTATTCGGTGGCTCTTACCAACAACCGCCAGCAGGCCGATACCGGAACCAAAATGATTCATATCGGCAGAAATACCACGTCCAAAATCATTTCCAAGGGAATTTCCGCCGGCTGTTCCAATCAGACATACCGCGGGCTGGTCAAGGTAGCGCCCGGCGCCTCCGGGGTGCGCAATTATTCGCAGTGCGACAGTCTGCTGATAGGGGATACCTGTGGATCGCATACCGTGCCGTATATCGAAAACCGCAACAAGACGGCCGTCATCGAACATGAGGCCACCACCTCAAAAATCAGCGACGAGCAGTTGTTTTACTGCCGGCAGCGGGGCATTGGCGAAGAAGAGGCGGTCAGCCTGATTGTCAATGGTTTTTGCAAAGAGGTGATGCAGCATCTGCCGATGGAATTTGCCATAGAGGCGGCCAAATTGATTAACATAAGTCTGGAAGGGAGTGTCGGATAATGATAAATCCGGTGTTAAAAAGAGCATTGCAAACCTGGGGAGAACAGCCGCAAATGCTGATGGTGGTTGAAGAAATGTCGGAATTGATGAAAGAGGTTCTGAAAAATATCAATCGCAAAAAAAACAACATTGACGCAATAATCGAAGAAACCGCCGATGTTGAAATCATGCTTGAGCAGTTAAAGGAAAACTACCGGATTGCTGAAAAGGTAGAAACCTATAAAGCCGCAAAAATAAAATTGATAGAACAGCGTTTGAACGACTGGGATAAAACCCACGCCGCGTAGGAGAAAATGATGAATAAAACACCGTTGCTGGAAATAGAAGATCTGCACGCCCGGGTATGTGACAAAGAAATCATCAAAGGCTTCAGCTTAACGATTAACGAAGGCGAAGTCCATGCGATAATGGGGCCGAACGGCGCGGGAAAATCGACTTTGTCTTATGTTTTGTGCGGCAAACCCGGATACGAGGTAACTGCGGGCTCAATCCGTTTCCGCGGTAAAAACCTGCTGTCCATGTCGCCGGAAGAACGGGCGCGGGAAGGCGTCTTTTTATGCATGCAGTATCCGGTCGAAATTCCCGGCGTTCCGACGGCTACTTTCTTAAAACATGCCGTGAACGCGATTCGCCAGCACCATTGTTTGCCGGAGCTGGATACCATGGAATTTTTGAAAATGGTGCGTGAAGAAGGCAAAAAGCTTGGCATAGATGCCGAGATGATTAAACGTCCGGTCAACGTCGGCTTCTCGGGCGGCGAAAAAAAACGTCTTGAAACCCTGCAGATGTCGATTTTGAAACCGGCGCTTTCAATTTTGGACGAGGCCGATTCCGGCCTGGATATCGACGCCCTTAAGGTTGTGGCCGAAGGCGTAAATGCTTTGCGCGACGGCAGGCGTTCCATGCTTGTCATCACCCACTATCAGCGGCTGTTGAATTACATCGTTCCGGATTTTGTGCATGTTTTTGCCGAAGGGCATATTGTAAAATCCGGAGATAAAAACTTGGCCTTGGAATTGGAAGAAAAAGGCTACGCCGAATTTGTGAGAGAAAAATAGCATGGCCGGATTGGTACAAAAAACGGAATTAATCGGAGAAGAGCTTTCCTGGCTTTCAACACTTCGAAAACAGGGCGTGGAAGCCTGGCTGAAGCAGGGATTCCCCGGTGCCAAAACCGAGGCTTGGAAATATACCAAACCCCGGGCGCTCAATACGGACGATTATGTCGTCAATACCGGAAAAAAACAAAAAGATTTCCCTTCAAAAGAAAAAATTGACGGCAAAGCCGATGTGTTTGAACCTTTGCCGGAAGGATACAGAATTTGTTTTGAAAACGGCATCTTTAATCCGGCGGCCAGCGATTTGCCGCAGGGAGTGGAGGTCTTGCCGCTGATAGAGGCTGTTATGCTTCGCGGCGAGGTAAAAGACCGTCTGGGAAAATTAGTCGATTTGGAGCGTCATCCTTTTGCGGCGCTGAACACATACTATTTGCAGGAAGGCGTTTATATCCGCATAGAAAAAAATGTCGCCCTCAAAAAACCGTTGATTATAATAAATCATACCGCGGCGGGCCGTGAAAATCTTTTTTTCAATCTGCGCAATCTGATTGTTTTGGAGGAGGGGGCCGCAGCCGGACTGATTGAATATTACCATTACAGCGGCGAAGTCAAGTCGCGTTACTTCT
>CASFLC010000080.1 GCA_949295475.1 uncultured Pseudomonadota bacterium | reverse complement strand
GATTTTTTTTCTTGTATTTCTGCATGTGAGTGTTTACCTATGATTCATGAGCGGATTAATTTATCACATAGCGGATAACACGCTGGAAATCAAGCTGGAAGGGGATTGCGGGAATTTTGACAATCCGTCTCTGGCGGCTGAGTTGTATGCGCTGTTGTCCGGCGGAAAAATTTTGTGCCTGAAAATAGACGGTACTTCCCTGACCGGATGGAATGCCGCTTTGAGCGCTTTGAGCTATGGTTTGTCTGCGGCGGCCGAACGCCGCAGTATTAAAATTGAAGCGGTTCATCTTCCCGAAGACTTTGAAAGGATGCGGCAGCTGGCGTTGGCGGTTCATCCGCATCGTCCGGACAAATCGGCAAAGGTCTTGTCTTTTTTGGAGAAAACCGGCGCCGGCGGTTTGGATGTTTTTAATGCAGTGGTCAAAGGAGGAAGTTTTCTGGCGGATTGTCTGGCGGCCTCGGGCCGCTGGGTTGCCGGGCGCGCGGTTATGCGCCGGATTGATTTTTTGTTTGCGTTGGAAAACGCTTCTTACCGGGCAGTGCCGATTGTGGCGCTGGTTAGTTTTATGGTGGGCTTGATTCTGGCTTTTGTCGGTTCAATTCAATTACGCAATTTCGGGGCTCAGATTTATGTGGCCAGTCTGGTGTCTATCGGCATGACCCGTATTATGGGAGCGATTATGGCCGGTATTATTATGTCGGGCCGGACCGGCGCTTCTTATGCCGCGACCATCGGTTCCATGCAGGCGAACGAGGAAGTTGACGCGCTTAAGACGATGGGAATTCCACCGCTTGACTTTTTGGTGCTGCCCAGACTGCTCAGCTTGATGATTACCATGCCGTTTTTAACTATTCTTTCCGATTTTTCGGGGATTTTTGGCGGAATGGCCGTCGGGGTCTTTATGCTGGGTATTCCGTTTGAAGAATATTGGCGTTATTCGGTTGACGCTTTGGGATTGAGCAACTTTCTGGTCGGGCTTTTTCATGGCTGGGTTTACGGGATTATTATTGCTTTATGCGGTTGTTATTACGGCATTTTCAGCGGCCGAAACGCCGACGGCGTCGGTAAGGCGACGACAATGGCCGTGGTGTCTTCCATTGTATGGATGATTGTGGTTACCGGAGGTTTAACCTGGTTTTTCAGCATGGTGGAGATATGAAAAAACAAGAGGCGATTATAGAAGCTCAAAATCTGACGGTGGCTTACGGCGACAACGTTTTGCTGAAAAATGTCAATTTTACGGTTAACCGGGGCGACGTGTTTGTGATTATGGGGGCAAGCGGCGGCGGTAAGAGCAGCTTGCTGCGGGTGCTGACCGGATTGATGCCGCCGGCGGAAGGCCGGATTTTAATCGGCGGGAAGGATTTTACGGCTGCCGATGAAAATACCAAAAAAGAGATTATGAGACACTGCGGTATCCTTTATCAGGGCGGGGCTTTGTTCAGTTCAATGACGCTGGCGGAAAACGCGGCTCTGCCTTTGCAGCAGTATACGCATTATTCTCCGCAGGCAATCCGGGATATTGCGGATTTTAAATTGGCCTTGACGGGGCTGGCCGGGTTTGGTGATTTTTATCCGTCGGAAATCAGCGGCGGTATGAAAAAACGGGCCGGGTTGGCCAGGGCTTTGGCGCTTGATCCGGAAATATTATATTTTGACGAGCCTTCTGCCGGACTGGATCCCATCAGTTCGCGGTTGTTGGACGACCTTATTAAAGATATTAACGAAATTACCGGGGCGACGATTGTGGTGGTCAGCCATGAGCTGGCATCTATTTTTGCCATTGGGACCAATGCGATTTTTCTGGATGCCGAAACCAAATCCATTACGGGTTACGGTAATCCCCGGGAGCTTTTGAAAAATCCGCCGAATGATAAGATTTATGAATTTTTAACAAGAGGAGCGAAACATGTCCGCAAAGCCTAATCTGAAAATGATCGGAATATTTATTGTCTGCGGGATTGTTGCCTTTTTGGCGGTAATCGGTATTTTTATCCGGCAGAAGTTCGGCGGCGACAGTCATAATATGCTGGTGATGTATTTTGAAGAATCCATCCGCGGACTGAGTGTGGGTGCTCCGGTTGTTCTGAAAGGCGTGGAAATCGGGAAAGTTTCAAAAATAGATTTGATAGCCAATCCGAAGACGCTTGATTTCAGTACGCCGGTTTATGTCAAACTGGAAGATTATCAGAGTATTCGTTATCGGGAAAAAGATAATAAAGAGGAAATTCTGGATGCTCTGGTCGGAAAAGGACTGCGGGGGCGGTTGGCATTGCAGAGCTATCTGACGGGGCAGCTGCTGATTGAGCTGGTGATGGTGCCTGACAGCGAGGTCGTCTGGCACGGAAACAGAAAATCTGACGAGAATATTCTGGAGATTCCGACTGTTTTGTCTCAGATGGGAGAGATTTCCAAGGGTATCCAAAATATGCCGATCCGGCAAAGCGTGGAGGGAATTAATAAGTTTTTTGCCGATTTGAATCAACAGCTGCCGCAAACGATGATGCGCTTGAATAACGTGTTGGACGGATTAGATAAAGTGGTCGGCAGAAACGGAAAAATTTCCGTGGAAACGGTCAACAATATCAACAGAGCCGCGGTTGAAATCGGCAAAGCGGCCAGATCCTGGCGTAATTTTGCCGATTATGCCGAACAGCATCCGGAAGCATTTCTGAGAGGAAAGGGGAGATAAATGACAAACAAAAAAGGACTTGTTTTGCTGGCTTTTTGGTTTCTGGCTTCTTGTGTCGGAGTCAGCCGGCAGTCTCAATTTTACAGTCTGCAGCCTGAAATTGAAAACGTCGGCGGAAAAGCCTGTTCAAAAAAAATGAGTGTCAATATTGACAAAATCAGTGTTCCGGAATATTTGGACCGACCGCAAATCGTGACCGGGAAGCGCGGAGACGTTGAGGTTCAGGTCTCCGAGTTTAATCGCTGGAGCGAGGATTTGACGTCTATGCTGCCGCGGGTTTTGGCCGATGATTTGGCTTTGTATCTGCCTGATGCAGCGGTTCGTTTTGAGGAGTTCAGCACATCATCGTTTGACCGGACGATTGAGGCTGAAATTGTTGCGATGGACGGGGTTCCCGGAAAAACAGCGGTTTTTGATGTGTGGTGGACTTTGCGAAATGCCTCCGGCCGAATTTTGGTTCAAAAACGCTGGGGAATTGAGCTGCCCGCGGGAGAAGGCTATGACGGGCTGGTTCGGGCTTATAGCCTGGCAGTTCAACGCTGGGCCGCTGCGGTTGCAAAAATTATCTGTCAGAATTAAAAAAAATATTGCCGTTGTCTGGAAATCTCCGAAACAGGAATTAAATCTCTCAGAGAAGTAATTTTTGCGAAGGAGGATAGAATGGCTGATACGGAAATTATAAATTGTCGTCCCGGAAAGTGGCATTTGTGGGCCGGCGGATTGATGCTTTTGCTGGGCGTCTTTGTCTGGTTTAATCCGACAGCAACGCTGATGGCGCTTGCTTTGTATCTAGGGATTGTTTTTATCGTTGTCGGCGCGGGATATTTTATTGTGTCTTTTTCTTACAGCGGTAGCTGGTATTGGCTGGTCGGCATCTTGGATATGCTGGTCGGGGTGCTGTTTGTCAGCAATCTGGTTATAACGGCGGTTTCTTTGCCGTTGATTTTCGGTTTATGGTGCATTGCCGTCGGTGTGGTGCAGACAGTCGCGGCCGTTAAGATGAGCCGTAACGGCATGACTTGGCAGTGGTCACTGGCCGCGGGTGTTTTGGGAATGGTTTTCGGTACGCTGATTGTTTTATTTCCGGAGGCCGGCGTCGTCATGCTGACGGCTTTGATGGGGGCTTATATCATGCTTTACGGCGCTTTGGAAATTTTGGAATACCGCTATTGCAGGAAATTGGCTTTGGCCTGATGCTTTGAAGCCCCGATGTTCTTTTTTTTGAACTTTCGGGGCTTTTGCCTTTTATCGGGTTTTGTCGTTTTGGAGCAGTTTGACTTGTGCCAGAAGCTGTGTCTTTGGAGCTTGTTGGGACAGGTCGATAAAGTTGGGTTCTGATAAAAACGGTACAAAAGCCTGATATTGTTCGGGAACTTTTTCCGGACTTTTGTAAACAGTCAATAAAATGTGGGACAACGACATTTCCTGCGCCGCTTTTTGGAAAATTTTTTGAATGGTTTTGGGCGAGCACTGATATTCTTTGAGAGCGAACAGGTGACCTGGTCCGTATTTTTTGCCTTTGGCGTCTTTTCCGGTGGTGTTCATGTTGCGTATTTTGCTGGAAGCGTCGCGGCCGTTTACGGTCGTAAAAATATGACCGCTTGGCTTTTCGCGGCTTTTTTCATGAACGCCAAACAATCCGTCGGCGCAAGAAGCGTAATCTGCCCGGTCGGCATTTAATTCTATGATTTTGTTGTTGTTTTGAAGTTGTTCAACGGCATCATCGGCACGGACACCCGTGATTTTGAGTCCGATGCTGGCGGCCACTTTTTTCCAAGAACGAAAACAATGGGTTTCATTGTTGTCCTGTATGGCAATCTGTGCCGCTTTTTTTGCTATTTTTTTGCCTAAGTTTCCGGTATTAATGCTTTTTAAATCCTCGGCGTCAAAATGATAGTTACATGCTTTTATCAATTCTTCCAAACTGCCGAGGGTGGGGTCGACCTGTTCGGAAAATTCCCGAATGTCAAAAATGTTTTCATCTTGTTTTAGCTGGAATTTAGATGTGTCAAAAGTTTTTTTCTTGGAGATATTTGCGTTGTCGCCGCGATTGGAGGCCGACATCGGCGACATCATGGAAACGGCTGCCGCCGCGGTAGTCAGTCCCAGTCGGAGACGGTCTGCCGCATGCCGAACTCTGCTCTGAGATGATGCAACAGAGTTTTCGGGGCTTTGTTTTTTTCCGGCGATTTGTTGTTTTAACCGGGCTATCTTTTCCGATAAAGCAGTCATGCGGTTATCCTCTGTTTGGTTGTTTTTTATTATAGCATGGTGAGTCTTTTTTGTAAAGTTTTCAGTTTTTTTGTTAAAATTGTTTGTCTAAATAGATGACTCTTTGCGGAAAGGGGATTTCGATATTCAGTTCACGAAATTTTTTTAAGATGTTTTCTTTGATGCTGTTGGATATGCCCAGACGGTTGTAAATATTGGCGGTGAAGCAGCTGAGCTGAAAATTGAGGCTGTTGTCGGCAAAATCGTTGAAAGCCACAAAAGGCGCCGGATCCGTTAAAACATCCGGCGTGTCTTTCGCTATAGCCAGGAGGGTTTGTTTGACAAGGTCGACGTCACTGTTATAGGCAACGCCGATTTTGACGTCTATTCGTCCCATGCGGTTGGAATAAGTGAGGTTTATCAGGCTTCCGGAAAGAATTTCGGAGTTGGGGATGATGATGTTGGCTTTGTTCCAAGTTTCCAATTCGGTGGCGCGCATGTTGATTTGTTTGACAATGCCTTCCTGACCGCTGACAATGACCCAGTCGCCGATTTTGAGCGGACGCTCAAACAAAATAATCAGGCCTGATACGAAATTGTTGACGATGGTTTGGAGACCGAGGCCGACGCCGAAGGACAAAGCTCCGGCGACGATGGCTATGCTGCCGAAGCTTCCGCCCATGACGGTAACGGCAATCAGGACAGACAGGATAAAACCGAAAAAGCTGATGCCGGCAGCCAGGGAACTGCGTATGCCTTCATCAATATCAAGTTTGCTCAAGTTCCCCGACATCAGGCTGCCGCGAAGCATTTTGAACAGAAAGAGCGATATAAAGAAACTGAAAATGCCCAGAAGTATGGAAGTGATGGAAATGTGCATTCCGCCGATGTTGAAGCCGGTCAGAAAACGTTTCATGTTTAAAATCAGAATGTCTACGGAAACACCCCAAAGCGCCAGAAGAAACAGGCCGCAAAAGATTATCAGAAACGGCGTCAGCAAAATACCAAACCAGAATTCTGTTTTGACCAGCCGGCGGCGGTTGATGCGGAGGGTTCGTACCCAAAAGCGCAACAACAGAAAACGGTGAAAAACCGCGCGCAGCAGTTTCGATATGATGTAAAAAAACATGATGATGACGGATGAGGCAATCAGGCGGTTGAGGATAAATTCCGACAGGCGGATGTATCCGAACAGCGAAACGCCGAAAGACAAGGCGGCGATGAAGGATATCAACAGGCTGATTTGCGAAGAAACCGTCAATCCGGCAATGTTGTCGTCTTTTAGGTCGTCATCGCTGATGTCTGGCGCATCATACAAAAATTTCAGCGCAACCAGAGCAATACAGAATGCTTTGACGCCGTTGGCCAACAATTTCAGCGAGTAAATTGTTTGTGCGTCATATTCCAGCCGGGCGGCCATATTTTGAAAAAACATGGTCAGGCAGATCAGGGCGGCTGACAAAAGCAGAGCACGACCGCCGCTTCTGGCCTTGCGATTGTCGGTTTCAATGATGCGCCATTCCGGATTATCAGGCGTAAATACGGCACGGATTAATGCTTTGGCAATAAAATAATACAGCAGATATTCGGCGGCGGAGCTCAGTAACAGGCCGAAAGGTCCGGTATTGACCAGCGGGGTGTGATGAACCCAAAGCAGAAAGGCGCCCAAAATGGCGGCCGGGATGACGCCTCTGGCGGTCAGCATCCACAGGCCGGCCCGGACTTTGAGACTGTAATCCGGTTTTTCGATGTTCTGCCTGTAGCCGAGATTTTTTCTTATATAGCGGCTGAGCAGAACGGCAGCCCCCAGGGACAGAAGCATGATGATGAAAATGGCGATGATATTTTTATCCACGATTTGTTTGTTTCGGGCGGAAAGCTGCTGATACCAGGTTTCCGGAGAACGGGCGATGGTGTATAAAAATTTGGAAAAACTGAGCAGGGAGTTCCCGAATTCGTGAAATTGGAAGATAGACCCCTGTTTTGCCAAAATGTCGTTTAAGAGTTCCTGATTGCGGGTTTTTATAATCAGTTTGTTAATTTCTTCAATCTTGGCGTCCGTCAGATCGGCGTTGGCTATCCGGGCTTTGTAGAGGTCGTTTTGAAGCGTAAATTCTTTGCGCTTGGCCGCGATTTCCGTCGGTTCTTTCTGTCCGTCGGCGGGAATGTTTCCCAGAGCCTGTATTTTTTTTGAAACATTATCCAGCATGGCGGCATACGCATCACGATCCCGGCGGACGTTTTCCTGCAGGTCTGCGAACTCTTTGACAAGGTCCGTAATTTCTGCCGGAGAAATACGGCCTTTGTTGATTTTTTGTTCCGCTTCGGTCAGTTTTTGATTTATCTGTTTGTAATCCAACCGAGGGTTGTCTTGGCTCATTGCCGCTTGAATATTTATAAAAATCGAGAAGATTCCAATGAGAACCGCCGTTTTTTTCATGTTTTTGCTCCTTTAAGAGCATATATGGGGGCGGTTGAGAATTAATCAACAGCAAGGTGCTAAAAAAAACTTGATTGAAGCGGCAATGAAATTATATAAGAGCATTGGAGGAAAATATGGCAAACGGATGGGCCGGCGATGATGCCGTCGGACAACAAATACAAGATTCTGTCAATGACGAAATCCGCAGGGTCAGGCAAAATGTTTCCTGCGGCGAAAGTCTGCAATATTGCGAGGAATGCGGCGAAGAAATTCCCGAAGCCAGGCGGCGCGCCGTTCCCGGCGTACGGCTCTGTCTCAGCTGCCAAGAAGCAGCCGATAAAGAAAACAGGGCTTTCAGTTTATACAACCGCCGCGGCAGCAAAGACAGCCAGCTTAAATAAGATTATGCCTTAAGTCCCATTTGATAGGCTTCTTCCATGACCGGAAGTTTTTTGATATCGCCGATCTGCCAGGCGCCGGTTCCGTAAATGATGCCTTTTTCGCGGCTCCCGGGCAGGCAGTCGGCCGTAAAACCGCGCAGGCCTTCCAGGGTTTTTTCCATATTGGCGCGGTTTTCATCCGCTGCGGCGACAATAAAGTAAAACTCTTTGCCGCTGATTTCTTCGTAGCGGGGAACGGTGCGGTCAATCAGGGTTTTCAGTTGTCCGTTCATGGTGTAAAAGTAAACCGGCGTAGCCATGACGATAACGTCGGCTTTTATCATTTTATCCAGGATTTCGGCCATGTCGTCTTTTTGAACACAGCGGTGCGTTTTGTTGCAGACGCCGCAGCCCCGGCAGTAGTTTATTTGTTTGTCGTTTATGAAGATTTTTTCAACATCATGTCCTGCTTCGCGGGTGCCTTTGAGAAACTGGTCGCACAGCGTGTCGGAATTACCGCCTTTGCGGAAGCTTGCTGATAAAATTAAGATTTTTTTGCTCATTGTTTACTCCTTTTTATTTTTTTTTGTTCGGCGGGGATTAATCTCAACACGGTGATTTCGGACGGTGCCAGAAAACGCATTTGCGGTCCCCATTGTCCGGCACCGCGGCTGACATACAGCCGGGCCCCGTTTTCCATGTCATACAATCCGGCAAGGTAGCGGTTGCGCAGCAGTACGGGAATGTGAAACGGAAAGATTTGTCCGCCGTGGGTATGTCCTGAAATTTCTAGATCGAAATTGTTCCGGTTTTCAAAATCAACCGGCGTATGCGACATCAGCAGTCGGAATTGGTCGGGACGCGCATCGGCAAAAGTTTGGGATAAATCGATTTTTTTGCCGTATCTTCCGCCGGCGGTGGCGTCCGGAATACCGGCCAGCCAGATATCCTGCAAATTAGTGCCTTCGTTTTCCAGAAAACGGAAACCGAGTTTTTTCAGTTCTGCCACAGCGGTTTGATAACCGGCGTAAAATTCGTGATTGCCGGTGACAAAATAGATTCCGTCGCGGGCCTTTAGATTTTTGAGAAGTGCGACAATTTCCGATACCCGGGAGATTCGGTCGTCAATAATGTCTCCGGCCAGCAGAATGATATCCGGGTTTTGGGCATTGGTTCGTTCAATGATGCCGGCGATTTTTTGAGGATTGATAACCCGGTGGATATGCAGGTCGCTCAGAACTACAATTGTTCTCGGCTTTTCAATCTTTTCGGAAGTCAGAGAGATTTTTTTGATTTCCGGAATTTTGATTCCGGCATACAGAGCATGGCAGGTGCAGAGAAACGCCGCGGCCAGAATAAATTTGTTGAAGCGGATGCAATATTCGCGGGAATAGGGCAGGCAGTCAAACCACCCCAGACGATGACCGATAAACCAGCCGGCGTCAACGATAAGCGTCAGCACCAAAAGAATAACGCTTCCGACAAAGATGAAGTAGAGCGCATAGCGGTAATAAGGGTAAAAGCCGTGAAGCAGGTTTTCAAATTTATATCCGGTGAGCAGGGGGAGGCTTCCCATAAACAGAAATAAGACAAACAGTCCACCGCCGGCCAGAGACGAGATTCCCAAAAACCAGACATAACGGATAAAAAGAAAAGCCATAATAACCCAGCCGGCAAGCAAGGTGGCGGCAGCCCAGCTTAACATAAATATTCCTCCTTATAGCAAAAATCGAATCTTATTCTTGCAGCATACAATTTAGAGTTTACTTTAAGTCAAGATGCTTTCCAGAGATTTTTACAATAATTTTTTGAATCTCAGAAAAGCCTTATTCCGGTTTGGTAGATAATAAACGCGACCAGCCAGGCAATCAAGCATTGCAGCAGGATAATGCAAAGCGCGTATTTGGTTCCGAGTTCTTTTTTGACGGTTGCAATGGCCGCGACGCAAGGTGTATACAACAGTGAAAACACCAAGAAGGAAAATGCGCTTAACGGCGTCAGAAGCGACGGGAGTAAGTCAATGCGTCCTTCCAACAAGACGCCCAACGTGCTGACAACGCTTTCTTTGGCGGCAAATCCACTTAAGAAGGCTGTTGAAAGACGCCAGTCGCTGATGCCGAGCGGGCGAAACAGCGGAGTTATCAGGTTTCCGATGCCGCTTAAAATACTGTCTGCGGAATTGTCGACAATATTCAACCGGCTGTTAAACGAACTTAAAAACCAGATGACGATGGTGGCGACAAAGATAATGGTGAACGCTTTGGTAATGAAGTATTTGGCTTTGTAATAAATCAGTCGCCAGACGTTTTTGAGGGCAGGCAGTCGGTAGTTGGGCAGTTCCATGACAAAGGGAACGGCTTCGCCTTTGAAGACAGTCGTTTTGAATACAAGCGCCAGAATTAAACCAACGGCAATTCCCAGCAGATAGAGACTGACGATGACAATAGTCTGGTGTTCCGCAAAAAAAGCCGCCGTCAGCAAGACGTAAATCGGCAGTTTGGCTGTGCAGCTCATGAACGGAGTCAGCATAATGGTCATTTTGCGATCCCTTTCCGAGGGGAGCGTGCGTGCCGCCATAATGGCCGGGACCGAGCAGCCGAAGCCGATAAGCATCGGAACAAAACTGCGTCCGGACAAACCGGCTTTGCGCAGGAGTTTGTCCATGAAAAAGGCTACGCGCGCCATATAACCGCTGTCTTCCAGAAGCGACAGGAAGAAAAACAACAGTACGATAATCGGCAAAAAGCTCAAAACGCTGCCGACACCGGCAAAAATACCGTCGATGATAAAGGAGATCACTACCGGATTCATGCCGTAGTCCGTCAGGCCGCTTTCGACTTTTTCGCCCAGAGCGGCAATCAGGTTTTCCACAATTTCGGACAGCCAGGTTCCGAAGGGTCCGAAAGACAAATAGAAGACAAGCGCCATTATGGCTAGAAAAACGGGAAGAGCGGTAAATTTTCCGGTTAGAATACGGTCTATCTTTTCACTGCGGCTGCGTTCTTTGGTTTGCGCCGGTTTGAAAACACAGCTCCGGCACAGCTTTTCTATAAAGGAAAAACGCATGTCCGCCACGGCGGCTTCGCGATCCAGACCACAGTCCTGTTCCATTTGCAAGACAATTTGGTTCAGTGTTTCGGTATGGTCGCGGTCGATTTTGAGCGCTTTTAAAATCGGTTCGTCGCCTTCGGTCAGTTTTGACGCGGCAAAACGCAGCGGAATGCCGGCTCTGGCGGCGTCGTTTTCTATCAGGTGGGCGATTGAATGGATGCAGCGGTGGACGGCGCCGTCATCTTTGCCACCGCAGAGGCAAAAGTCGACTCGGTCGGGTATTTCCCGGTAGCGGGCAACGTTTACGGCGTGTTCAATCAGTTCGTGAACGCCTTCGTTTTTTATGGCGGAAACCGGAATTACCGGCACGCCGAGAGCCTGTTCCAGACGATTGACGTCTATTGTCGCGCCGTTTTGACGGATTTCATCCATCATGTTCAGCGCCACGACCATCGGAATTCTCAGGTCAAGAAGCTGCAATGTTAAAAATAAATTGCGTTCAATGTTGGAGGCATCCACAATGTTGATGATGGCATCAGGGTGTTCGTTCAGCAGAAAGTCACGGGTGACAAGTTCTTCTTTGGAATAAGGCGACAGAGAATAAATGCCGGGCAGATCGGTCACGGTAATATTGGGATGATTGCGGATATTTCCGTCAGTACGGTCGACGGTTACGCCCGGAAAATTGCCGACATGCTGGTTGGCTCCGGTCAATTGGTTGAACAGGGTTGTCTTGCCGCAGTTTTGATTGCCGATTAATCCGAAACTTATCGGGGCGTTTTCGGGAATGACATCGCCGCAGGATTTCAGTTTTAATTCCGATTGTTCTCCTTTACGCGCTAAGATGTCCGGTTTTAAGACCGGCAGGTCAACCGGACAGGCGGAAATTTTACGGATGTCGCGAATGTGGATGTTTCCGGCGTCTGCTTTGCGCAGGGTCAATTCATAGCCCCTGACTTTGAGCTCAAGCGGGTCTCCCAAAGGCGCCGTCTTGACCAGAGTGACCTCGGTTCCCGGAGTGAGCCCCATTTCCAGAAGATGTCTTCTTAACGAATCTTTTTTGCCGGATACGGTTTCAATAACCGCTGATTTTCCTTTGGGCAATTCATCTAAAGTCGCCATTTTTTTCCGTATGAAATATTTGGTATCGTTCTGTTAACGGTTTATCAGATTTAGAATAAATTTTCCAGCATTTTAATCATCAAATCGTTCAAACAGGGTTTTGAGCTCTTCTATTTTCTTTTCTTTATCTGCGGAAGAGGCAAAAGACTGGGCGACGCAGTGCTGCAGGTGTTTCTGCAAAATATTGGACTCCACGGCCTTGACGGCGGAGCGGACGGCACGGAGCTGGCTGATGATTTCCGGGCAGTAGCGTCCGTCTTCAATCATTTTTTTTATTCCCTCAATTTGTCCGGCAATGCGGTTCAGGCGCGGAATATTTTCAATATGGCTGGGATGATTTTCCATGTTGATTCCTTAAAATTTGATAACGCGGGCAGATGTTTCTGCCCGCAAGTCAATTTTATTTTTTGCCGCAGCTGCAGTCCGGATTACATTTGTTGTCTTCGGTGCAATGGCAGTCATCGCCGCAAGTACAGTTTGGTCCGCAATGACATTCTTTGCCGCACTGGCAGTTGTCGCCGCATTGGCAGTCTTCACATTTGCAATTGGGATTGTTACATTTGCTCATTTTTATTCTCCTCTTTTTATATCCATGTGGGGGTATATTCAGATATATACCCCCTATAGGTATCTGTCAAGGGAATATTTTTGTGTATATCAATGTCAGCAGCCGCCCGGCATAACTTAGGATATAAATTTCAAATTCGCAGCGGTATATTATTGGTAGAAACCGGTTAATTTTTTTGTCTGGTATCTTGTATTTGCGGAAAATGTATTTTAATGTTGTAAAAACATGGATTGTTGAGAGGAAAAAATGAAAAAAGAGGCATCATTATCTATTGTGGAAGATGTTGAGCACCACAAGTTTTTGATGATTAAACATTTGCGGGGAATTAATGAGGGCTGCGTTAATTTTCCGGGCGGTAAAAGGGAACACGGGGAAACAATGACGGCGTGCGTCGTCCGGGAAACTTTTGAGGAGACGGGAATTAAAATTGAAAATCCGGTGCAGGTCGGGTACATTGAATTTCCGACAAAGGATTTTTATGTGCATGTTTTTAAAAGCACCGTTTTTTCGGGAAAAATTTATGAAAATAAAGATGAAGTTCATGCTTTTTGGCTGGATGAAAATGAAATTCCGTATGAGCAGATGCGTGAGGCGGACAGGGATTTTTTGCCGGATATTTTGTCAGGAAAGTTTGTAAGGCGAAGATATTTGTATGATGAAAATTTTCATCTTCAGGGGATCGAAGATTTATCGCCGACAGGGACAATGGAATAATTTTGCCGCAGAGAAGTATCTTCTTTGAGTAAAGTTTTCAACATTCCCATTGATATTGTTTAAGATCAACGTGGTTGTCATCTTTTAGGGTTATTCCTTCGCCGCGCAGGAGTTCTTTTTGCTCTTTCCAGCCCGGAACCAAACGTCCGCAATGGTTGACAATGCGGTGGCACGGGTAGTTGCCGTAATATTGGGCATGGCTCAGAACTTTTCCGACCAGCCTGGAATTTTTGCTGCGGCCTATGAGACGGGCAATTTGTCCGTAGGTTGCGACTCTGCCTTTCGGTACTTCTTCAACGGCAGATAAAATTTCGTAGGCCAGATTGTCATCTAAAATATGTTTCATGTTTGCTGTTAAAAAAAATGTTCTTGACTTAGCGCTGAATTATAAGGAGAAAAAAACAAAAGGCAATCTGTAAAATATTTTGAGAATATGGCATTATGGAACAACAGCAAAAAACGGCGGATTGTTTTATTAACAGGTGGACAAAATGCGATAATAACAGTATATTGTTTGCAGGAAAATATTAATATTATATCATTATGAAAACAATTTTTTGCAGAATTATCGCAGGTGTCGTAACTGTCCTGTTGGGGTGTGTTGCTGCCGGGTGTTCTTTGATGATTACTTCTGCCGGTGGCGGCTCGGGAGCGTATTCGGGCTGGAAAAGCATTCGCCATGATGGGGAAACGTTTCTTGTCAGTCCTTATGGTGACGGGGAGTTTTACATTAAAAAGTACGGTTGTTTTTTGTGGGGAACTCTTGATTATCCGGTGAAAATGATGGTCAGGAGACTGATTCTTTATTATAAAGAATTTCCGTATTTTTGTGTTTATCAGAAAGGAAACACCGAAAAGCTTGATGTCAGGGAGAATCCTTCCAAAGATTATGAAGCGGACGGGTTCAGAGTCCGGCTGCAGATTGAGTATGACACGTTGAAAAAAGCATTGGTGACCGTTGTTGCGCCGAACGGCAACAGTCGGCAGTTTGAAATGCGATTGGCCGCGGAATGAACTTTGGCGAAAGTTTTTGTGTTTGTGAAAAAAAACGGGTTTTGTGCAAACAAAGCCCCTTTTTTTGTAGGTTATTTATTTTTTGTAAACTGTAATGGGCATAATATCTATCCGCCGCAGACCTTACAAGCACGAGCCCCACGGGATAAAGCTTTTTCTTTTGTTGTTTTAATGCAGTTTTGGGTGCAGCGTTTTGCCCATTTACAAGTTGGGCTGTGATAAATATAAGTCTTGGTATTCATCACCACGATTGAACTGTCGGAAGCCAAAACAGGTGCGGATAAAAGCAGGAAAATTAATAAACATAAGGTTCTTTTCATCTTTCATTCCAGACTTTATTATAAATTTTTTCCCAGCCCTCGTTATGGCTTGCTCCGTTAACCACAACAAGCAAATCATTATTACCGACAAATTCCAGAACTAAGGTAGGCGGCATGACTTCATCATCACTGCCGACATAGTGGATTTGCGGAATTTTGGCGAACTGGTTACGGTAGCTTTCCAAATTCATTGATTCATTAAGTGACGGCAGATTGTGATATTGTGTCCACGCCAAGTGGTCAAGATTTCCGGCAATGGTTATGATTTTTTTGACATTCAGCCCCGGTTTGGCAGTTGCCACCAGTCCGGCAACCTGTGCACCGCCGGAAAATCCGATTAAAATAACCGGATTGTTGTCGACAATATTTTTGATTGCCTCATATTCGGCATTAATAACTTCCGGTGCGAAACGAGCGGTTGTCCAATGTCTTTTTGAACAAATCGGACTTTTAATATATTGGCATGGTCTGGCAAGGTAAATCACATTCGGGCTGTCGTCACCAAAAGCCAGTTCACGAACTAAAGTTCCGCGAGGTGTCGGGTCTTGTGTTGCTTTGCCCCGGGCATTAAAGGCGTAACCATCGCCTTCTATATATATTTTGTACGGAGCTGCCGGGTTTGTAACCTTTTGCCAACTGGCAAGGGTAAAATCCCGTGTTTCAGCCTCTTTATACACAAAATCAGCCGGCACCTTGATTGTTGTACAACCGGTCAGAAACAGCAATGTTATTAATACTTTTATCATACAGTTAATCCCTTATAAAAGGACTATAAAGGCTTATTTATAAAAATTCCAGAGGGTTTTTGATGTTTTAACTTGATAATAACAAAGTTGCTTTATACAATACAACTGAGCGGGAAACTGCTTAGGGCGTCGAAAACCCTTTTATATACCTAGTCGTGTGCACACGACTTAAAAAATTGTGCCGACTTCTTGTTCTATGGACGGATGTCGGCGAATAAGGCTCAGCCAAATAAGCCGAGCCGTTCAGGTATATACGGTTTTCGAACATCCGCCCGCCTTTGCAAAAAAGCGGGTTTTTCTTTTAACTAGTTAGAAAAAGGATGTTTAATCGTATGAAAAATAAACTTTTAATTACAACGGCATTGATGGCGTTGACTTGCGGCCATAATGCTTATGCGGACGTAACCATCAGTTCAGACACAGTTCTGGAAAGTGAATATACCGACAATGTAATAATTTCCGGTGGTAATGTTACGGCTAAGGATAGTTCTACCGTTAATCTGAATTATCCTGACGGAAAAAATTTGACAGTTAAAGGCGGAACCTTATCTTTAAACGATTCCACTATTCATACTTTTAACGGCAATACGGAAATCAGCGGAGATGCCGTTCTTAATTTAAATAATAACAGCGATATCGATACCAACGAATTAACCATCAGCGGAGGAACAATCAACCTTAATAAGGGTGAACTTCGCCAGAATAATAGTTTTACCATGACCGGCGGTATTATCAATATGAATGCGGAAAACGGTGAAGTTCATATAGGTTCACTCGGAAGAGATACTGAAAAAGTTGCAGGAACTGTAACGAGCTATGCCGGAGGAACAACGGATATCAGCGGCGGCGTGATAAATGTTAACGGCGGCGTTGGTCTTGGCAGTTCGGCAAATGACATTTATGACAATGGTAATGTTATTTTTGGCAAAAGCATTAATGTTAAAGATGGTGCCGTCATTAATATTAAACAAGGGGCAACATTATTCGCTTATGAAAATTTTCAAATAGATGAACCGGATTTAAATAATTCTGACCTTGATGTTGTAACCTTTGGTAACAAAGGAACAATAATAATGTCGGCTGATCCGTTCGGCGACAGCACCCCGGTTATTAATTTAGGTGGCACATTAAGCGCCAATATTAATGGTGATGACCGCGGCAAGATTCATCTTCAGAACTCAAATGCGCAGATTGACGGTAATGTTGAAGGCGCCAGCCTGATTTTTGAAGACAGCCATACCTTGAGCGAAGCCGTAACCGGTACTGTTGGCGGCTTAGATATTTTTGAGATTCAAAAAGGGACGCTCACCTATGATAAGGAACTTGACGGTGGAGCCTCCAGTATTTGGGTTGACAGCGGTGCAACTCTTGATATCGGAACAAATGCTTTACATTCCGGCGGCGATAAGGATTATCCCGGCGAAGGCGTCCATTTCAAAGACAATTCAACTTTGAAATTTACCGTTACGGATAAAGACACTTACGGCAAAATCTACGCCAATTATGTCAATATCAGCAATAACGGCACCACGCTTGATATGAACCTGAACAGCGCTGCCTTAAAAGAAGGCGATGAACCTTTGAAGATTACATTGTTTAACCCTGAAGACAATGAAACAGTTGAAATTGAAGGAAAATTTGCCAATTTGACCTCAAATTCCCGCTATGATTTTGAGGATAACGGCGATGGCACGTATACGGTAACGGCCAACGGCAAGACAGCTTCCGATGTCGTAGCTGAAGCCGGTGGAACGACTAATAATGCCGCGACTGCCGAAGCTTGGGACAGCGTGAGCGCTGCCGACAGCAGTCCGACGGCTGCCGCTGTTACGGAAAAACTGGCACAACTTTCCGGTAGTAAAAATACGGCTAAACAGCAAGCTTATGTTGATGCTTTGACGGCGGTTGCGCCGGAAGTCGCGCCGATGGTTCAGAAAACACAAACTGAGACCGCCAACCAGGTATTCAGCGCCGTATCAAGCCGTTTAGCCGGCGGTTCAATCTCAACCGGCTCACGGGGCATGTCTTCCGGTGACAGCAATCCTGACGCGGCGGTCTGGGTTCAGGGGATGTATAATCATTCCGAACTGGATGATACGTCCAAAGCCAAAGGATTTGACGCGGATTCTGCCGGCGTTGCCATGGGTATTGAAAAGAATATCGGCCGGACAGGTAAAATCGGTGCCGGGTATGCTTACACCAATACCGACATTGACGGTTTCATGAGAAATACGGACGTTGATACGCATACCGCGATTTTGTACGGTGAATATAAACCGTCTAACTGGTATGTCAACGGTATTGCAACATACGGTTGGTCTGATTATTCCGAAGATAAAAATGTTGACGGTGTCGGCGTCAAAGCTGATTATGATGTTGAAACCCTGGGCTTACAGGCAATGACCGGTTACGATATAAACGTCAACGGTTTAGGCATTACACCGGAAGCCGGTTTGCGCTATGTTCACATCAAACAGGATGCTTATATCGATTCTTCCGACCAGAAAGTATCTGCCAATGACAGCGACATCCTGACCGGCGTTATCGGCGCAAGATTTGGTACGGAAGCTATGATTAATCGTTGTTTAACTATTAAACCGGAAGTCCGAGTTGCCGCAACATACGATATAGTTAATGATGACGTTAACTCGGTTGTAACTTTGGCTAACGGTTCGGCATATACGGTTGAGGGAGAATCTCTTGATCGTTTCGGTATGGAATTTGGCGCCGGTATAACTGCGGAAATCAACGACAAGGTTGAATTTTCGCTCGGTTATGAAGGCAAATTCCGTGATAATTACGAAGACCATACCGGTTTGATTAATGCTAAATATAAATTTTAGTATTTAACATTCCTTTGCTAAAAAACGCTTCGAGAGCAATTTCGGAGCGTTTTTTTATTGTTGCCGCCTGTTTCTTAGCAATCCTGTCCAACGAAAGCAAAATGTCATCAGCTAAGTTAATTGAGTTTTGTTTAACGAAACATAGTATGATTTCCCTAAATTATTTTATTCTATAATCGTCTTTTGATGGCGGCTTGAACAACGGCATCGTCCGTATCGGAAGAGGTAATATTTGCATATTCCAATATCTTATTTACCTTTTCAGTTGCTTCTTTTATATCCAGTTTTGGAGAGAGCTCATCATTTTTATACCACTCTTTTAAGGATTTTAAACTTAATCCTGCCTGCTCGATTTTTTCTCGCCAACCATCTTCAGGTAAAATTTCCTTTTCCTGTGTTCCGACATAATATTTTTGAGAATTTTCCGGCATCCACTCATTCATATTTTCATTATTATAGCGCAATCCTTTAACGTCTATAAAATCATAACCTATTTCTTTGAGTTTTGGTAGAAAAGACAAATCACTCATATCGGCAATATAGGGATGGCAAATCGGAAAAGTTTTAATTCCGTATACTTTAGCTTTTTGTAAATTTAGCAATCTGCTGTTTGTATCGCTTTTTTCAATTGTGTCCAATCCAGTAATTGAAATAATTAGGCGAAAGTTTTTATATTTTGCCAATTTTTCAAAAGTCTTGTCGGAAATTGGAAATTTTGTAACGCAGGTAACCAGCTTTGCAAGCGGAGATACATTTTCTAAAAAATAATCTAATTCCTTTTCATATTTTCCCCAAAAAGGATCTGAAATGGCATTAAACCCGACATAATCTCCTTTAAATAAATCTAAAGGGAAATTATAAAATTCTGCGACTGCTTCTTTATCATCCATATCAGGTGGAGGATTTAATATGGTTACGGCTTTATTAATTCCGATAATCGTTTTTTTGTTCCATAGGCTGCGGCGGCTGTCTACTTTGGTAATAACACAATATTTGCAGCTTATCGGACAGCCGTATTGATGAGTATCGTATTCAAAGCTCATTTTGCTCTCTCTTTTTAAGGATTTTTTCAATTCTCTTTAAGAGATCTAATGGTGTGGTGTCGCAATTTCGACCTTTATAATATTTCTCGATGCAATATTGGCAATCAAAACATCTTTTACCATGCTGAGCATAAGCCGACCATGTATTAATGCAAACAAAGTCATCAATTTCGGGGAAATTCGGAAAGCGCACAAAACCTACGTCTTTATTGCCAAAATCGCGCATATTTTCCTGAATTGAAATCATGCCGCTCAAAAATCTGGCAAAAGTTAAGGTTCCGAGATTAATTCCCTGATTTTTGATATAAAGTCTGGGAACTCTGAGTTTGTAGCATGTTGTACAGCAAGAAAGACATTCCAAACGTTTATCGCCTTCTACCGAGCACCTTTCGTTGCAACCGTCACATTGTTGTTCAACGTCAAAACCTAAAAATTTTAAGAAATCTAATGCACCTTCCTTGGGCTGTGTCGGATTTTTACATGTATCTATCAACGGACACTTCAGCTCGGCACATTTGCATAAATTGGGGCTGTTATAGTAAGGATTATAAGGGACTTTATCTCCCAACACATAAGCAATGGCGCAGGCCGTACGTAAAAACAAATGCATTTCGTGTTTTTTCGCACATTCCTTAAACATCTTATAAACATCTTTGGTCAAAACTTTAACCCGCATGGTCCATTGTACTTTTTGATCGGGATTCATATCTTTAACAAGTTCGTCATCACCTCTGAAACCGGCAATACAAACGGCATCTGCCTTAACTTTTGCCAAGGAAGAAATAATTTTTTCAATCACCTCGGGAGATGTGTTGTACGGAGGCGTCATCGGGCGAACATAAGCGATATTGGGAATGCCTGCTTTCATTAATTTTCCGATATTTTCATAACGGTGCTCTTGAGGTACTTTCTCAAAATCAACCAATTCTGAAATAGAACAAAAGACAACCAGCTTAAGTCCTCTTTTCTGAAAATCCTTTAATTGCTTAATTCTGGTATCGGAAATTTTGGCTTTGGTAATAATACCGATCGGACCTTTATGTTTTTGTTTTAACAATTTTTCCAAACGTTCACAAGTATTATCCCATTGTATCAACGGGTCACCGTAAAAATTATTAACGGCGACGGGAAATTCGCGTAATAACTTGGTCCAAATTTTTTTTTGCTCTTTTTTAATCATGTCTTACCTATAATTTTGTTTTGCAATTTCTTTAATGGCTTTAATAAAACGGTTGGCATCGCTCATCGTATTTTGGATGCTGAAGGAGGCCCTGACGACGCCGGGTAATTTTTCGGGATGTCCGGAATTTACTATTTCTACCAAAGGAGTTTCATCTTGAACATCAAGCAATTTTCTTACAACATGGTAAACACAAAAATTTCCGGCTCTGGTACCGATGCCATAATTGTTATTTAATAAATCGGCCGTTTTTTGCGCGGATAATCCTTTTGTATTGAAAGTAATAATGGAGCTTAGAAACTTTTTCTTCACATAAAGCTCAACGCCTTTAACTTTTGAGAGTTCATCAAAAACATATTCAACCAAACTTCTTTCATATGCTTCAATATTTTTAATACCTATTGCCGAGAGCTTTTTAAGAGCCGAAGCCATACTGACGGCACCTATGGCATTGGGCGTTCCTGGGTCATGTGCCATTTGATTTTGATATCTGATAAAATACCCATCAGATTTTATATAAGGCAAATTTCCGCCGCCGATTTGATAAGGCAGAAACTTATCAAAAAAGTTTTTGGGCCCGATAAGAAAACCACCACCATACGGAGCATAAAACTTATGTCCGGAAGCTACCAAAAAATCAATTTTCATTTTTTGCATATCTATAGGATGGTGTTGTATGAATTGACATGCATCAACAAGGAAGAATGCTCCGTATTTATGCGCTAATTTTCCGATTTTTTTTATATTCGGGCAATATCCGGTCAAATTAGATGATGCGGTCAAAACCAAAACTTTTATAGAATTGTTTTTTAATTGTCTTTCAATATCGTCCATATCAAATTCAAAATTCTGATTAGAACTATACATTAAAACTTGTTTCAATCCTAATTTTTGAATTTCCGAGTTGTGATCATCTATCTCATCAAGGCTAAATTGTTTGCTTCCGAGTAATTTTGTCCCTTCATTTTTCACCCACGGCAACCAAGAAGAACTATGTTCAATATCCGAAACCATAACTTTTCCCTTGAGTTGAGCAAAAAAGTATGCTGCCGCATTCATACCGCCGGTTGTATTTCCGGTAAACAAAACATAGCTGTCTTGAGGCGCATGAACAAAGTCTTTTATAATATCACGAGATTGTTCGTAGAGTTTGGTCGATTTTTGTGATTTATATCCGCTTCCGCGGTGTACGGAACCATATATAGCCATATATTTTGCTACATCTTCTTCAACACATTTAAGCGGAGGTGTTGTTGCAGCATTATCCAAATTAACATAATCGACGGTTTTTCCGCCTTTTATCTTAACCTTAAATTTTACAATATCTTTTCTGAATAAATTTTGATAATTTTTTGCCATGTTGCTTTCCTTATAAATATAATATAACTCTATATAAATT
>CASFLC010000079.1 GCA_949295475.1 uncultured Pseudomonadota bacterium | reverse complement strand
TGCGAACGGATTGGTATGGTTAATCTTGTCTTTTCACTTCCCTGTAGATTTCGTTTGCCGGTTTTAACAAGAAGGACTACGGAAATGACGAAATCATACATTCTCTTAAAATATCTTGTTTTAACATGTTTGTTGATGGCTGCGTTTCCGGCTACGGCCACCTGCACAACACACATATCTTTGTTGGAACCGGCATCTCTCATTTCCGGCTCAGGCTATCAACTGGCCAAAACCTGGTTTCTGCCCGACTGGCAAAGCAATACCCGCTCTTATAATACCAGTTCGGACAGTGATGACAAAGGCGGCGGGGATTCGTTTAATCCCGGAGACAATACAGATCGTTGCAGCATTTACGGATTTCAAGCCCCTGATGCGGTTGATGCGTCTTTGTACACTTGTACGACAGTCTATCCCGTGACCGGGTTGACCTGTTATGACAACTGCGCCTGCAAATCCGACTTTAAATATACCACGGCAAACTGTTCCGCCGGCGCCGGGAAAAAACTTTCCGGACGCAGCTGCGGCGGCAAATATGAAAATTGCGTCTGCAAACAGACTGTGACCGTCAACACAGGTGAAAAATGCGACCTTTATTGCGAAAACGCCTGCGTTGAGAAAAGCTGCAAGCCTTCGGTAAATTTGGGAACCGGCGAGGAATGTTCCGAACGCTGCGCGTCAAACACCGGCATTTGCACGGCAAAAAAATGTAAAGCCTCCGTGAGTTACGATACCAGCAAAGGAGAATACTGTGCGGAGAAATGCGCCTCAAACAGCAGCGTCTGCACCAAGAAGGGCTGCAATAAAATTTGCAAAGATACGTTTACCGGAAGCGCTCCGGCCAACGGCTACATCACTACCCAAAGCTGTTCCGACTGCTCCGGCTCTTATACCATCAAAACCGGTTGGGCCTGCAATAACGGTTATCATGCGGCAGGAAACTCATGCATCGCGGACTGCACCCGCTCCTGCTACGACAAATTCACCGGAAGCGCTCCGGCCAACGCTTCTTTTACCACAGAAATCTGTTCCGACTGTTCCGGATCTTATACCATCAAAACCGGCTGGGCCTGTAATTCGGGTTATACAAAGTCAGGCAGCGGCTGCGTCTGTGCGACAACCTGTTCCGACAAGATAACAACCAAACCGGCGAACTCTTCTTACACAACGTCAATCTGCACGGCATGCGGTGTTTCTAAAACAATCAATACCGGATGGATCTGTAATTCGGGGTACGCAAATACCGACAGTTACTGGTGCAGCAAACCGCAGACAACCGATTGCAGTACTTTGGGATATAACAAAACGGACAGCGCCTGCACAGACAAAAGCAAAATCCTCTGCCCGTTTGACAACAGCAAATTTGCATGTTTCTAAAGGAGAAAAGCGATGAGAAAGTTGAATAAATTACTGGCCGGAGTATCGGTTGCGGTGTTAACGTCATTCAACACGCAGGCGGCCTGCGTTCCGGCAGATTGCAGCGCCATGGGCTACACCAAATCCGCCTCCGACTGCGAAGGTTCGGACATGATTAAGTGCCCCTTCGATACAAACCAGGTCTGGTGCGTGGAAAAACCGGTTGATCCCGAACCGGGAATGATTCTGTATTCTGACGGAACCGTGTCTAATGATCTCATTGCCGATAAAACTGCCGTCGGTATCGTTGCTTACGTGGAAGGGGGCAAAAGACTTGCCATCGCATTGGAGGAAAGCAGAAAATACTTTTCAACAGGAAGTGAGGACGTGTCTTGTCTGACTAATTACATTGATGAAGCAAAAGTCCGGGCAGACTTTAACGGAACACAAAATACATCCTGTATGGTAAATTATAAGGGAAGTTATGACTATCCGGCAGCAAAATACTGTAATACTTACAAGCCTGTCTCAAGCGGTACAGGCAGCAGCGGGTGGTTCTTACCGTCGGCGGGAGAATTGTATGCTATCAGTTCTAATTATACCGTTATTAACAGACGGCTTAAAAAGTTTTCGAATCAACTCCACGCTGACTATTCCTGGTATTGGTCTTCTTCCGAAAGCGGCGATTTCGGCGACAACAGTGCTCTTGGCAGCCGTGCATGGGTCGTCAATCTGGAGAAACGTTCCATGACCGGATCTGACTTTGCCTCTTATAAAGATGCGAGTGATTGGCCGGTTCGTTGCATGCTCGCTTTTTAGCAAGGATATTTTCGGATAAACCCGGGCTTCAAAACCGGCGGCAAAGGTTTAACGATGTTTGTCGGATTGTTGTTAACGACATTTTCGTATTTGACCTCAGATATGCTTGAAAGCAACAAACAAAGAGCCGGAAAATTCCGGCTCTTTGTTTTGATGTCAGCATCAACTGGCTTTTTTGTCACTGTCTTTGCGCAGGATAAATTTTGGCTCCTTTTTGTCGTTGACAACTTTATCATCAATGATAATTTCTGAAATTTCTTTTTTGTCCGGAATTTCATACATCAATTCAAGCAAGTTATCTTCCATAATCGCGCGAAGACCGCGGGCGCCGGTTTTGCGTTCAATCGCCTTTTTGGCGATAGCTCGGAGCGCCTCGTCCGTAAATGTCAGTTTGACGTTTTCCATATCAAACATGGTGGTATATTGCTTGACCAGGGCGTTTTTGGGTTCGGTCAGAACTTTTACCAAGGCTTCTTCGTCCAAATCACTCAGAGTGGCGATAACCGGCAGACGTCCGACAAATTCCGGAATCAGACCGTATTTGAGCAAATCTTCGGGCTGAACGTCTTTAATAATCTCGCCGATACCGCGTTCTTCTTTGGCGGCGACTTTGGCGCCGAATCCGATTGAAGTTTCTTTGCCTCGGCGGCTGACGATTTTTTCCAGGCCCGCAAAAGCGCCGCCGCAAATAAACAGAATGTTGGTTGTGTCTACATG
>CASFLC010000078.1 GCA_949295475.1 uncultured Pseudomonadota bacterium | reverse complement strand
CGCCGTTAATGCCGCCTTCGGAATTGAGGTCGTCAACCGCAATGCGGACGCCGTTGACCAGCTCGTCGCCAAAAGGCTTCAACTCGCCCACCCGCGGCGCAATCACCGCCATGTTGACCGCGGCCTGTACCTCGGCCGAGCAGAGCAGCACCGCCGGCAGAATTATTTTCAAACAAGATTTAAACATAAATACAAGAACATAGATTTTAGTGCACTCTGGGCATAATATATCTTTATATAAAATTTGCAAGGCTTTTTTCTGACACCGTCCGGACCAGCCTCTCCCTTCAATTTTACTATTGCTATTCTCAGGCAAATTCACTATATTTCACCACACAGGAGAAATACTATGAGCAACGACGCAATCGAAATCAAAGGCGCCCGGGAACACAACCTGAAAGGCGTCGACATTATCATTCCCAAAAACAAGCTGACCGTCATCACCGGACTGTCCGGTTCCGGAAAATCATCACTGGCTTTTGACACCATTTATGCCGAAGGGCAGCGCCGCTATGTGGAAAGTCTGTCATCTTATGCCCGGCAGTTTCTTGATCTTATGAAAAAACCGGAAGTTGATGCCATTGAAGGCTTGTCGCCGGCCATTTCAATTGAGCAGAAAACCACTTCGCACAACCCGCGGTCAACCGTCGGCACCGTCACCGAAATTTATGACTACATGCGTCTGCTCTGGGCCCGCGCCGGCACGCCTTATTCCCCGGCAACGGGACTGCCGATTGAATCCCAGACCGTGTCCCAGATGGTCGATAAAATCCTGGCGATGCCCGAAGGCACCCGCCTGTTGATTCTGGCCCCCGTTGCCCGCGGCAAAAAAGGCGAGTTTAAAAAAGAAATTGAATCGTTGCAAAAGCAGGGATACCAGCGCCTGAAAATTGACGGTGAAATCTATGATGTCGAAGATGCTCCCGCCCTCAACAAAAATCAAAAACACGATATTGAGGTCGTGGTGGACCGCATTGCCGTTAAACCGGAAATAGCCGAACGTCTGGCCCAATCGGTGGAAACCGCCCTCAAACTCGGCGACGGGCTGATTTTTGCCGAAGATTACAAGACGCATGAACGAACAACGTTTTCTTCAAAATTTGCCTGCCCTGTTTCCGGTTTTACCATTGAGGAAATCGAACCCCGGCTGTTTTCGTTCAACAACCCTTACGGTGCCTGCCCGCATTGCGACGGCATCGGCGCCAGACTGTACATGGACCCGAACCTGATTGTTCCCAACACCAAATTGTCACTGTCGCAAGGCGCCATTGCGCCGTGGAACGTCGGCCGTTCGTCTTTCCACAATCAGGCAATTACTTCTCTATGCGACTTTTTGCAAATATCTCCCAAGACCCCGTGGGAAGAACTGCCTGAAAAAGCCCGCGACGTCATCTTGTACGGTTCGGGCAACGTCTGTGTTCCGATGTACTATTCCAGCTTTGTTTCGGACAAACCGTTTGAAGGCGTCATTCCCAACATGGAACGTCGTTTTCTGGAAACCGATTCGGCCTGGGTGCGCGAAGAATTTTCCCGCTATCAGTCAGCCGCCACTTGCGAATACTGCCGCGGCAAACGCCTCAAACCGGAAGCCCTGGCCGTAAAAATCGGCGGACTTGATATTATGGAAGCGTCCGACATGTCCATTAAGAAGGCGCTGACCTGGTTCCGCGGTATCGGACCGACCCTCAGTCCCCAAAAACAGGAAATCGCGGCAAAAATCTTAAAAGAGATTGTTGAACGCCTCAGCTTTTTAAATAACGTCGGACTTGAGTACCTGACACTCTCCCGGCAATCCGGAAGTTTGTCCGGCGGCGAAGCGCAGCGTATCCGCCTGGCCAGCCAGATAGGCTCGGGCCTGACCGGCGTGCTTTACGTTTTGGACGAACCATCCATCGGGTTGCACCAGCGCGACAATGACCGTCTGCTGGAAACGCTCAACCGCCTGCGCGACATCGGCAACACTGTTATTGTTGTTGAACATGACGAAGACGCCATTCGTTCTGCCGATTTTCTGGTAGACATGGGACCCGGCGCCGGCGCCCAGGGCGGAGAAGTCATTGCCGCGGGCAGCGTCAAAGACGTTTTGAAAAACAAGCGCAGCCTCACCGCGCAATATCTGAACGGAGAAAAACGCATTGAAGTTCCGGCCAAACGCCGCAAAGGCAACGGCAAGTTCATCGGCGTCAAAGGAGCGCGCACCAACAATCTGAAAAATGTCGATTTAAAGATTCCGCTCGGCACCCTCACCTGCGTCACCGGCGTTTCCGGCGGCGGCAAATCATCGTTGATTTTGGAAACCCTCTGCAAAGGATTAAACAAAGAAATCAACGGCTCGCGCGAACACACCGGCATTTACGACAAGCTTATTGGTGTTGAAAACATTGATAAAATCATCAACATCGACCAGTCGCCCATCGGCCGCACACCGCGTTCCAACCCGGCAACTTACACCGGTCTCTTTACATATATCCGCGACTGGTTTGCCGGCCTGCCCGAAGCCAAAGCGCGTGGTTATAATGCGGGACGCTTTTCGTTCAACGTTGCCGGCGGCCGGTGTGAAGCCTGCAAAGGCGACGGCGTCACCAAAATCGAGATGCACTTTCTGCCGGATGTTTACGTCGCCTGCGACGTCTGCCACGGCAAACGCTTCAACCGTGAAACTCTGGAAGTCAAATACAAAGGCAAATCAATCGCCGATGTTCTGGATATGACGGTTGACGAGGCTTACGACTTTTTCGAGGCCATTCCCGCCATCAAAAACCGGCTGGATTTGTTGCGCAAAGTCGGGTTGGGATATATTCATCTCGGCCAGTCGGCCACCACGTTGTCCGGCGGTGAAGCCCAGCGTGTCAAACTCTCCAAAGAGCTTTCCAAACGGGCGACGGGAAAAACGCTGTACATTCTGGACGAACCGACCACCGGCCTGCATTTTGAAGACATCAACAAATTGCTCAAAGTACTGCATGCCTTGGTCGAACAGGGCAACTCCATGATTGTGATTGAGCATAATCTGGATGTTATCAAAACTGCTGACTATATTGTCGACATCGGACCGGAAGGCGGCGACGGCGGCGGAGAGATTATCGCCCAGGGCACGCCGGAACAAGTTGCCAAATGCGAACGAAGCTACACGGCAAAATATCTCCGGGACAAAATTTAACCGAACCCCATTAAAAAGGCCGGGAAAACCCCGGCCTTTTTAATTCTCAACCGGCACCCAACCCGCAGAAAAGTAAAATTCCCTCCACCGCCGCTTAAGTTATGCCTCCAGGCGCTGCCTGGTTTCGTCCAGTCCATGCAAATAGTGTTTGACATATTGCAAAGATTATGTTAAAGTGAAAACATAATCTATAGTGTGTTGGTGAATATTTGAAGGAGTTGTGCCCTTCAAATCTGTAGATTAGCCAAAGAAAAAACATCCGGGCGGCCGTTGTCGATACGGCAGCCGGGAAGTGTCGGCTGGTCATCTGTTTTTATCATCCCTGTAGATTTCGTTTGCCGGTTTTAACAAGAAGGACTACGGAAATGACGAAATCATACATTCTCTTAAAATATCTTGTTTTAACATGTTTGTTGATGGGTGCGTTTCCGGCTGAGGCCACCTGCACAACACACACACCTTTGTTGGAACCGGCATCTCTTGTTTCGGATAACTCATATCAACTGGCCAAGACTTGGTTTCTGCCAGACTGGCAGGCCGATACCCGCTCTTATAATACCGACGGCGACAACGACACGGATGAAGACAACAGCGGCGATGCCGGTTCATCTTGTGCAACTTATGGCTTTCAGGATATGGATACGGTCGATACGTCCGTCTACAGTTGCACGGTTGTTCAGCCGGTGGTCGGACTGAAATGTTACAAATCCTGTTTTTGCAAAGCCGATTTTCAATATAGCGCCTCCAACTGCAGTGAAGACGACGGAAAAATTCTCTCCGGCCGAACCTGTGACGGTCTGTACGAAAGTTGTGTCTGCAAACCGTCGGTAACTTTGGGTGCGGGAGAGAAATGCGACTTGTGGTGCTACGGCTCTTGTGTTGAGAAAAGCTGCGCGGCCGCGGTCGAATATGATGAAAAAAGCGGCGAATACTGTGCGGAGAGCTGCGCCTCGGACAGCAGTGTCTGCACCGAGAAGGGGTGTAATCGGATTTGCAAAGACACGTTTACGGGAGATGTTCCGACCAATGCTCATTATACGACGGAAAGCTGTTCGGATTGTTCGGGAAGTTATGAGATTAAGACGGGCTGGGAATGTGACGTCGGCTATCATGCGGCGGGAAGTCTGTGCACGCCGAACTGCACCCAGAGTTGTTATGACACCTATACGGAAGCGTTGCCGGCGTTTGCGGAATATGTGACGGAACCCTGTTCGGACTGTTCCGGCAACTACACCATCAAAACCGGGTGGACCTGCGTGAGCGGATATGAGGATACAGAAAGCTACTGGTGCGCTTTGCCGCAAACAACCGACTGCAATGCTTTGGGATATAACAAGACCGAAGAGGACTGCGAAGGATCAGACATAATTAAATGTCCGTTTGACGAGGCGAGGATTTGGTGCATGGTAGAACCCAAACCCGGCATGATTTTGTATTCGGACGGAACCATATCCTGGGATGTCATTTCCGGCAAAAAAGCTATTGCTGTTGTCGCCTATGTCGATGAAGACAGAAAACTGGCCATAGGACTTGAGGAAACGGCTGTTCCATGGAGTACTGACAGTTATGCTGTAAAAGACGTTACTTGTTTAACCAATCTGAGTGATACTCAACAGGTACAATCTGATTTTAATGGCGCAGCAAACACACAATGTTTGGCAAATATAGGCATGTACCCTGCCACAGAGTATTGCGTCTCCTATAATTGTCCGCCCCTTGCCAGCGGGCTGGGATATTGTGACTGGTATTTGCCGGCAGCGGGTGAGTTATATGTAATGAGTTTTAGTTATGGAGCCATTAACTTAGGACTTCAAAAATTGTCTAAGACTCAACTTCAAAATGCTTATTACTGGTCTTCGTCCGAGGGCGGTAGCTATTACGCCTGGTACGTCAGACCGTCCGCCGGCAACGTGTACGGCAACCTCGGTAAGACTTACAGTGCCAGCGTTCGTTGTGTCCTTGCGTTTTAGAAATTGTGGAAGTTTTTAGGAGAAAAGCGATGAGAAAGTTAAATCAGTTACTGGCCGGAGTATCGGTTGCGGTGTTAACGTCATTTAACACGCAGGCAACCTGCGTTCCGGCGGATTGCAGCGCCATGGGCTACACCAAATCCGCTTCCGACTGCGACGGCAGCGATATGATTAAATGCCCTTTTGATACAAACAAGGTCTGGTGCGTGGCGACCGGAGGTTCTGCAGCAAACCCGGTGCCCGGTATGATTTTATATTCGGACGGAACGATATCTAATGACGTCATTTCCAGCAAAACCCCCGTCGGCGTGGTGGCTTATGTCGATGAAAACAGACGATTTGCCGTGGCGTTAACAGAAACGATGACCGAATGGGGCGGTTACGGTTATGATGTATCTTGTTTAACAAATATGAATTTTTTTCAAGCTCAATCTGATTTTAATGGCGCATCAAATACGCAATGTTTAATCAATGACAGTCAATCACATCCGGCAGCAGAGTATTGCAATACTTATAAACCTGTTTCCAGTGGAACGGGAGCCAGCGGATGGTACTTACCGGCGGCCGGTGAATTATATGTCACCAATCTCAGCTATGGGGCTATTAACTTAGGACTTCAAAAATTGTCAAAGACGCAGCTTAGCGGTGGTTATTACTGGTCTTCGTCCGAGAACGTTAACCTAAATGATTACGCTTGGAACGTCAGACCATTCGACGGCTCCATGTCCTACAACGTCATTACTAAGAATAACAGTGGCAGCGTTCGTTGTGTCCTCGCTTTTTAATGAAAACTACCGGCCGCCGGATTGTTTAAGCTTTAAGGTTTTTGAAGGTTTGCCGCTGTCAAAATAAAGAGCGGTTGCCCGGATGTCTTTCACAAAGGACTTTGTCCGATAGATGCCGGCAATCGCCTGAACAATCCGATTGGCTTTTAATTTGTCTTTTTCAAAATTCCCGGCTGTATCGGCATAAAAGCGCGTCTGCCGCTCTGCCAAAGCTTCCGCCAGATTAACATCCCGCACCGATTTGTCGTTAATCAGCCGCTCATGCAGAATATCAATATAAGTCGAACGCACAGCCAGACGCTCGGCAGCGTTTTTGGCCGGCTGTGCCCGCGCCCACTGCCCCAGAGCCAAAACCTCCTGCTGCAGTTTGCGGTTATAAATTCCCTGAAGCTCGGTGTTTAAATCCATAAAATAAGCTTCCGTTGAATCGGAATGATAATTTCTGACCTTAAAATTGCGGCTGATTTCCAACATTTCTTTTTTGGAAAAAGAATGTTTTTCAACCATTTCCTTAAAAAAAGCCGAGGTCTTGTCCAAAAAAACATTCGTACAGTTTTTAATGCCGTCTTTTTCTTTAACCTTGTCGATAACCTGATTTAAAAAGAACCGGAAAGCATTTTTATCAATCGTTTCCGGAAGCTCGTCCTGCTCCGAAAACAGCTCTTTTCCGCTCACGCCGCCGTGTTGGGAAACACGGTTTTCCATCCATTGTTCCAACGGCCGCAGGCTGATCAGCGAGCCGTAATATTTATTATGCAAAAGATCCAGCCAGGCGCCGCTGTATTTTTGAAAATCATTCAAACTCATTCTCGGCATGCTTTGCAGCCGTTTTTCCAAAATCCAGCTGATTTGCTGCACATCGCGGGCATTCCAGAACTCTTTGTCTTTTTCAAACAAAAAACGGTCTATCTTTTTTTCGCCATCCCTTTCAAAACCGCTTTTCAAATCATAATCGCAAAAAAACTGATAAGCCTGCTTGGAACAATCCACGCCGTATTTCAACAAAACATCCAAAACATCTTGCTTCTGATGCGTCTCAAGAGCTACGGTGCTTCCGTTCGCCGCAAAGTTTTCCCAAACGGGGGCATACAAAACCGCTTTTTGCTCGCCGTTTTTTTCATGACTGCGTTCCAGACACTTTTGCAACAAAATTCTGTTGTTTTCCGCCATCTCCGGAGTGGTAACCTTATAATCGGCCAATTTTTTGAACACCTGCGGCTGACAATGTACCCGATACCCGACAATTGTCGACAACAAAGCCTGACAATCGGCACCGCAAAACTGCAAAAGCTTGTGATTATTGTTCAAAAACTGCTTGTAAGGCGTTTTGTGCGCCGCGGAACGAATGCCCCTGATAATTTCCGCCGCGGCAAAATGTCTGGCTTCCGCCCGATACGTCACCGGCTTGGCATTGACTAAAGCGTCGAGCAGCGCCCCGGCCTTCCGTTCATTAAAAAACCTG
>CASFLC010000077.1 GCA_949295475.1 uncultured Pseudomonadota bacterium | reverse complement strand
GGCATATTCGGCAACCTTGTCCATGCCGACATCCTGCGCCAGACGAACCGTCATCAGGTTGCGGGATTTTTCTATTCCCTGACGCAGCGTCATCAAACCGTAAAACTTTTTGGAATAGTTAACCGGTTTCCATTTCGGCAGTCCCGGTCCCTGATCCAAAACAAACGGCGCATCCAAAATTAAATCCGTGGGCGAATAGCCGTTTTCCAGCGCGGCCAGATATACTATCGGCTTAAAAGCCGAGCCGGTCTGGCGTTTGGCCTGGGTCGACCTGTTGAACTGAGATTTTTTGAATGAATAACCGCCGACCATGGCCAAAATTTTTCCGGTATGCGGGTCAAGCGCTATCAAACCGCCTTCGACATTGGGAACCTGCCGCAAATAATAGGCGTCCCGAGGCAGTTTTTTTGAGGCAATCTGTTTGTCCGAAACTTTTTCAACCAAAATGACGTCGCCTTTTTGCAAAATATCCGTCACACTTTTCGGCGCATTGCCGACGCCCTGATTTTTCAGGTTTTTACGCGCCCAACTCAGCAATGACATCGGAATCACGCCTTTTTCGGCATCAGCCGTTTCTATAACGGCCGTGGTAGAGGTAACCTCCAGAACAACGGCCTTAACCCAGTTGTCCTCCGTACCGGCAGGCGTCACTATTTTAGACAAAGCTTCCCGATAATTCTTGTCGAGGTCAATATTGGCAAGCGGTCCGCGCCAGCCGTGGCGGATGTCATAATTGCGGATTTCCTGCTGAAAAACGTTTGTGGCTATTTTCTGCAGACGGGGATTCAGTGTTGTCCGGACCAGCAAGCCGCCTTTATACAAGGCATCTTCGCCAAATTTTTTGTTTATCAGACGGCGGACTTCTTCGCTGAAATATTCCGAAGAATCGAGAAAACCGCTGCTGCGATCAACGGCAACAAGAGGTTTTTGTTTGGCCTCTTCGCCGACGCTTTCCGGAACATATCCGTCCTCAACCATGCGGTCAATCACCCAATTGCGGCGGGTTATTGCGGCCTCATAGTGCCGTTTGGGCTGGTAATTGTTCGGCCCTTTGGGCAGCGCCGCAAGGTATGCGGCTTCTTCAACCGTCAGTTCGTCCAGAGATTTGCCGAAATAATTCAATGCCGCGGCCGCGACACCGTACGATCGGTTGCCGAGATAAATTTCGTTCAGATACAATTCCAAAATATGCTGTTTTGTAAAAGCCTGTTCAATACGGGTTGCCAAAATTGCTTCTTTGATTTTGCGGATATAAGAAACCTCCGAAGTCAGCAAAAAGTTTTTGGCCACCTGCTGGGTAATGGTGGAGGCCCCCGCGGGACGGCGACCCGTTCCGATATTTTTAATATTGCCGATCAGCGCCCGAATAATACCGACAAAATCAATTCCGAAATGGCTGTAAAAGTTCTTGTCTTCGGCCGCAATAAAAGCCTGTTTTACCAGCAGCGGGATTTTTTCTTCCGGCACGAAGAGGCGTTTTTCGTTGGCGTATTCCATCATCAACTGTCCGTCTCCGGCATAAAGACGGGTGGTGACGGCCGGCTCGTATTTAGCCAGCTGCCGATAGTCCGGAAGCTCCTGAGAAATCTTCCAGACGGAAGTAATTATCAAAACCAGACCGATGACGGCAAAAAAGAAAAAGGTGCTGAGCAACGAAGAAAGGGTCTTGAACATTATTCATCCATCTCAAATTAAACAAACCAACGGCAATGCCTTGCAATTTAATACAAAAAATCAAAAAGCCAAAGCGGTTTTTCAGGAAACCGCCGATAACTTATCAATTTTGCACAAAAAATTTAATATATTAAGAAAATGCGGCTGTCAATTTAAAATACCGAGGCGTGCCGCATATTCTCAAAATATTTATCAATCGCCCGCCCCGCCGACTGAGCCAGTTTCCGGCGGTAGCTTTTTTGCTGCAGGAGCTTTTCCTCGCTGCGGTTTGACAGATAACCGAGCTCCATCAGCACAGACGGGACATCCGGCGCCTTCAGCACGGCAAAGCCGGCAAAACGATGGGTATTTTGCAGCGTGTGGGTCGACTTGCGCATTTCCTGTACCATAAACGTGGCAAATTCGGCCGAGCGATTCAAGGTTTCACGCTGAGCCAGATTCAGCAAAATATCCGAAACCTCTTTGGAGTGTTCGGCAAAATTCAGCCCGGCGACAATATCAGCTTTGTTTTCTTTTTCAGCCAGCGCCGCCGCCTCTTTGTCGGAGGCTTTTTCGGACAAGGTGTAAACGGACAAACCGCTGGCCTTGCGGTTGGCCGCGCTGTCGGCATGGATAGACAGAAACAAATCGGCGTCATGTCCGCGGGCTATTTTGACACGGTCGCGCAACGGAATAAAAATATCGCGATTGCGTGTCAGGTAAACTTTGTAGCCATGATTTTTTTCCAAAACCTCTTTCAGTTCGCGGGCCATTGCCAGCGTGATATTCTTTTCATAAACGCCGGATACGCCGATGGCGCCCGGATCAATACCGCCGTGGCCGGGATCCAGCACCACGATTTTTTTTGAATTACTTTTTTTGCTGACGGCTTTCGATGCGGATGAGGTATTTTTTGACGCGCTTTTAATTGCGCGGCCGCCATTTTGGCTGCTGACGGCATGCGACATTCCGGCTTTGGAGGCAAATTCGCGTTCGGAAGCAACTTCCAAATCGACGACAAAACGCCAGTCAAATTTGCTTTGCGGCGGAAGCATAAAAACTTTTTTGATAACGGCGGGTTTTTGCAAATCCAGAACGACTCTGGTTCCGCCGTTTTCAGTCACGCCAAGACGCGTCTGCGTAATAAAGCTGTTGGGTTCGGCGATTTTTTCAAGTCCGGAATTGACCTTAATTCCGTCGACATCCACAACCAGACGCCGCGGTTCGGTTAGCAGGAAAACGTTGTAATCAAACGTCGAATCCGCATCAAAAACTATTCTGACGTTGCCTATTCCCTGTCCGATGCGCAGCGTTGAAATTTCAGCGGCCTCAAGGCGGTTGCTTTTAAAACACAGACAGGCGCATAAAATCAGGACGGCTTTCAGCCATCCCCGCCAGAAACTTCGATATGTCCGCGCCATTAAGCCCATTAGTTTTTCCTAATCAATCTTTCTTAAGATTATAGCCGACACTTATTACCAATACCTTAAAAACTGCGTAAATAAATTTTGTTGTTGTGTTTTAAAACAAAACGTATATGCTAAGGGCAGTTGTATAAATTTTTGTATCGGATGAGGTCTTTTTAAGGAATAAATCAACAAATTGCAAGACCAAAATTTGGTACCGCCGTTTTATCATAACGAAAAATGTGCATTATACAATGATTTAGGCAAAAGTTTTTGCCGGACGGGTTTTATGCGCAAAACCTTAATTTAGAAAACAAAGCGTTTTCTTGACAGGGGTTTTGCCTGTGACGAAAGAGTTCTTTATTCCGGTCGTTTGGCGGCCGCAGCTGACGAAAAATTTTCGCTGTTCGGCGAATCGTTTTCGATGAAGATTCCGATTTCGGGCTTTCCTAAAAATCCCTCTCCGGCATGGTATCAATTTTAGGCAGGCGTTCGTCCTGCACGGAGATTTATTATATGATTAAAAGAATGTTGATTGACGACACCCAGCCCGAAGAAACACGGGTTGTGGTCATAAACGGCAACAAACTGGAAGACGTTGAATTTGAAACCACCCACCGCCGGCAGATTAAAGGCAATATTTATCTCGGAAAAGTCATGCGGGTGGAACCGTCGCTGCAGGCATGCTTTGTGGATTACGGCGGAAACAAGCACGGTTTTATGGCTTTCGGCGAAATTCATCCCGATTATTATAACCTGTCTCAGGAAGAGTTGGACGCGGTTGACAAAGAAGTTGACGAGATTATTGAAAACAAAAAGCAGGCCCTGCGGGAGAGAGAGGCCGAAAGAGAAAGAATCCGTCAGGAGAAGGCTGCCGCCCGCGCCGAAGCTCTGCGTCAGAAAGAAGAAAAAGAACGTCAGGAAGCAGAAGCCGCCGCGGCTCAGCAAAATTCCGCCGAAGTAACCTCCGAGACGGCAACGACTGACAATATCTCCTCTCCAGCACCGGAAGTTCCCGCTGAAAATACCGCCGCCGCAGATGAGGCTCGGGCGGAAACCGAAAACGGCAAAAAAAGAAAACCTGCCAAAAAGCGTTTGTTGAAAAAGAAATATCGCAAAGAGCATCCTCTGGAAAGTGAAACTTCCGTTTCCGTCGTCCCTGCCGAAAGCAAGGTAGAGGCCGAAGCTGCCGAACCGTCCCAACAGGAAAACACAGCCGAAAAACCTGCAAAAGCGACCAAGGAAAAGCCCTTAAAGGTTATGAAAGAAGACACCGGCACCGAAGAAGAAAGTATCAGCGAAGATATGGACGATAAAGACCGCGACTTCGGCGGCGACGAAGATGTTGACGATGACGATGAAGAAGACACCGAAACGGATTTTGAGCTGCAGCGCAAACTTATCCGCGCCCGCAAGCTGTATCACCGCAGCAGGATTCAGGACGTTATCAAAGAGGGGCAGATTCTGCTGGTACAGGTTGTTAAAGAAGAGCGCGGCAATAAAGGGGCGGCGCTGACAACTTATCTTTCCCTGGCCGGACGTTACTGCGTTTTGATGCCCAACCGCATTAAGAGCGGCGGCGTTTCCCGCAAAATCACCAATGCGGCAGACCGCACCCGGCTGAAAGGCATTGTCAGAGAACTGCCGCTGACTCAGGATATGTCGATTATCGTCCGTACAGCCGGCGAAGAGAAATCAAAGGCCGAAATCGTCCGCGATTACAATTATCTTATCCGGGCATGGAATCAAATTCGTCTTATTTCTTTGAAGGCAAAGGCGCCTTCTTTAATTCACGAAGAAGGCAATTTGATTAAGCGCGCCCTGCGGGATATTTACACCAAAGAAATTTCTGAAATTATCGTTGCCGGCGACGACGCTTATAAGCTGGCCAAGGAGTTTTTCAAAATTCTGTCTCCGCACAGCCTCAAAAAAATCAAGCCTTATAAAAACAACGACATTCCGCTGTTTCAGCGCTTTCAGGTGGAAGGGCAGCTGGATAAGCTGCATGACACCAACGCCCAGCTGGAATCAGGCGGCTATTTGGTCATTAACCCGACGGAGGCATTGGTTTCCATTGACGTGAATTCAGGACGCGCCACCAAAGAAAAAGATTTGGAAGAAACCGCGCTCAAGACCAATCTGGAAGCCTGCGATGAAATTGCCCGCCAGCTCAGAATGCGAAATCTGGCCGGTTTGGTGGTTATCGACTTTATTGACATGGATGAGCCGGCAAACAATCATGCCGTTGAAAAACGCATGAAAGAAGCGCTCAAAAAAGACCGGTCGCGAATTCAGGTCGGCAAAATGAGCATGTTCGGTTTGCTGGAGCTTTCCCGCCAGCGGATGCATTCGTCTTTCTTTGAAAGCAATTATCAGGTTTGTCCGCATTGTCAGGGGCGCGGCATGGTTCGCACCATCGAATCCGGTGCCGTTTACGTGCTGCGGGGCATTGAGGAAGAAGGCATCAAAAACCGCTCTTCCCGGCTGAATGTTTTTGTGCCTGCGGATGTGGCCATTTATCTGCTGAATCACAAACGGCAGATGCTGATGTCGCTGGAGCAGAAATATAAAATGGAAATCATCATCAGCGCAGACAATTCCGTTCAGTGCGTTTCTAATTACCGGATTGAGCGGACCAAGCTCCCCAAACCGGCAGAAGAACCTGTAAAATATCCGGAACTCGTCGAAGCTGCGCAGATTGAAGAGGCTGGCGACGAACCGGTCGAAAAAACGGAAGAGTCTGCAGAAGCCGCCTCGCGTGAAAACAATTATCGGGACGGACGGCGCAGACGTGATCTTCGCCGCCGCGGCAGAGGCCGTTTCGGACGCCGCAGACGCGACGAGAGCAATGACAATCAGCCGGTGGTCAAAGAAAAACAGGAGGCTATTATCTTGTATAACAGCCATGAGGACATTAAATCTATTCCCGAACCTGTTAAGGAAGAACCGGCAAAGGAAAAATCAACTTGGTGGAAAAAACTTATCAAAGGTTAAAATCCAACGGGATTTGGAGAGTGCATTTTATCAAAAGGCTAATCGGCGGCTTGATGCTGCCGTTAGCCTTTTGGGTTGTTACGGCACCTTCCGCCGCAGCGGAAACCCTGAGCCTGATTTCGGACGAAGAAACCGAGGAGATGCTCGGGAAAATCATCAAACCGCTGTTTTCGGCAGCGGGAATTGTTTATCGTCCCGGAGACGTCCATTTGGTTGACGATCCGTCGCTTAACGCTTTTGTGGCCGACGGCAACAACTTGTTCATCAATACCGGAACAATCATCAATGCTGACAGTCCCAACGAACTGGCCGGCGTTATTGCGCATGAAACGGGGCATATTCAGGGCGGACACATTCTGCGGCAGAAAATAAAAAATCAGGAACTGTCCGAAATCTCTCTGGCATCGGCAATTTTGGCCGGAACGGCGGCGGCCGTCAGCGGACGCGGCGATGCGGCCATGGCGGTGATGCTGGGCAGTCAAAGTTCCGTTTTAACCCATTATACGCGCTATCGCACCGAAGAAGAACGTTCGGCCGACGAGGCCGCGATGAAACTTTTGGCCGCCACCAATCAAAGTCCGGCCGGCATGCTGGCTTTCATGAAAAAAATCAGTCAGCAAAACACGCTGAACGGCATAGAAGAATCGCCATATTTCCGCACACATCCGGTTACCCGAGAAAGAATCGGCTTTTTTGAAAAAAATCTGGCCCAATCAACGTCCGCAAAGGCAACCCCTGATTTTGGGTTTGAGCGTGTGAAGGCCAAGCTTTTTGCCTATCTGAATCCACCGGGGCAGACGCTGCGGCGTTATCCGGCGTCTGACGCCGGTATTGCGGCCGCTTATGCCCGGAGTATCGCCCTCTTTAAGCAGCTGAAATTTAAACAGGCTTTGCGGGAAGTTGACGCTTTGATTGCCCGGGAGCCGGAAAACCCTTATTTCTACGAGCTGAAGGGGCAGATTTTGCTGGAAACAGGAAAAATCAAACAAGCCAGACAAGCATATCAAAAAGCCGTTGATTTAAAACCAAACGCCCCGCTGCTGCAAATCAGTCTGGCTCAGGCTATTTTGGAAGACAATCCTTCGGATGAAGATGCCCGTCAGGCCGTCAAACTCCTGAACAGTTCGCTGCAGAAACGGCCGCTGGGTTTCTCATGGCTGCTGCTGTCGCGCGCCTATGCCCTGACCGGCAATGAAGCGGCCGCCAGTTATGCCGCGGCGGAGTATTCGTTGCGCAGCGGTGACTGGAAGGTTGCCAAACGACAGGCGGAACAGGCCAAAAGCCTCAATCCGTCCCGGCATTTGGCTTTAAAAATCGATGACCTGCTGCTGCGCCTTAAGGACATTCAAGCTAAAAGTTAATTTTGTCTAATTTTGGGTTGATATTCTGCTTGTTTTATTTTATACTGAATTAAAATAAAACATCAGGCAGGTGCAACCATGAAAGAAATCAACTATCAACAACGGGCAAAGGAATTTGACAAAGCCATCCGGGCAGTGAGGCAAATGGCTGCAGCAAAGAAATGGTCTGACCGGCGCCTGATGCAGCAAGAAAAACTTACCGCCGCGGCAGTTACGGAAAAGTTCACGCTGGCTTTGGCCGCGCAACCGGATTTTAGAATTGAAGACTATGCCTCCGATGATGTCGCCGTCATGCTTACCGACGTTTCCCGCGGCGCCGTCTATCAGGGACAGGACGATAAATTCTGCGAGGAAAAACGTTTGGAATTTGCAGCGGAAGCGTATGAACGACTGAAAAATTTTGATGCCGATCCGCAAACCTACAATGACGAACATGAGTTGAAAGGCCTTTCTGATCTTGTCGGGGCTCTGAAAAAAATAGTGACCAAAAATTCTTTGAAATTCTTGAACAATGTTGAAAAAAAACTTCAAGAAAGATTGGTCGAACAGCAAAAATCCGCTCAACCCGCAACCTCAAAAGAAGCAAACGCGGCCGGTGAGCATCGTCCGTCAAACCCGTTTCGGGTCAGCCGTGCCGTTTCTGCCGAACCACGGCGGCAAAATTCCGACACTGCTTCCCGGTCTTTGGCGCAGCCGGTTTCTCAAGATGAAAATATTGCCGCCGTATCCGGAAACGCCCCGCAGACTAATCCCTCTTCCGTTCAAGGCGATGAGGTCAAAAACGCCGATCTTCCGCCGCAAGACCAAGATGTCAGGCCGGAACAGGCTGTTTCCGCCCCTCAGAGCCTGCCGGAAAAAAGAGCCGTACAGTTGCTCAATCTGGCCGAAAAATCCAACATTATCATTTCCTCGTCCGATGCCCAACCGGCGCAGTTTCCGCGGCATTTTGACTTCTACGAAACAGAGGCAAAAAAAGACAGCGGCGAAAGCAACGGCAGTCTGACCATGAAAAACGAAAACGAAGTTTCGCTCAACAGCACAGAAATGCAGCATTATTTTCTGACGGCGCAACTGGCCGTCAATACCGGTCATGACAGTCTGGAACTCGGCCCTCTGGATGAAAATAATCCTGCCGATATGAAATTTGCGGCTGATATGGTGGTTGCAGGCGCGGTTTACGGTTTGGAGGTTTTGGACGCTCCTGCGCTTGAAAAACTTCAGGAATATAATCCCAAAGTCAAGCTGCTTATAGAAAAACGCCAGATCCGCGCTGAGATGGCTCAGTTGCGTCAGGCTCTGAAAGAAGCTCAGGCTTCAGGAAACACCGAAGAAATTGCCCGGGCAGAAGCCGCCGTTCAAAACAAGATTAAAGATGCCCTGCAAAAACACATAGAAAATGGTTCTATTGACGAGAGAAAAGATTCCGCAGACAAAGCGGCCGATAAGCAAAAACGGCTGGACCGTCTTCATCGGATTGTTGATAAATCCTCCAAAACGCAGTCTTCTGACAAGCCGCCTTCTCCGCGCAGAGAAGCTCTTTCGCTTAACGCAATGAAAGAGCTTGTTCGTTAACTCACCCGCCAGGCAGCGCCTGGAGGCAGCGGCGGCGCCACAGGCATAACCTAAGCGGCTGCCGGCGAGCCGCCGGTGGCAATATCTAAGCGGCTGTTTTGAGAATTCCACTTTTCTGCAGATTTGATGCCGGTTGACGGAATAATCTTTAGACGGCTGCGGTTTGTTTTTTCAAAGCCGCAAAACGCCGCCTTCAAGCTAAAGCTTGAAGGCGGAAAGCAGAAAAAAATTTTACCTCTCGCGGCAAGCCGCGAGAGGTAAATAGTTGAAGGGATAAATAGTTAAAAAGCGAGGACACAACGAACGCGGTAACTGTAATTCTTACCGTCGTAGTTGTCGTTCATGTCGCCGTCGGACGGTCTGACGTACCAGGCGTAAAGGTTAAGGTACTCGGACGAAGACCAGTAGTAACTACTGTTAAGCTGGGTCTTCGACAGCTTTTTCAATGCTGTATTTATTGCTGCATATGATTTAGATAATGCTTTTAACTCACCGGCCGCCGGTAAATACCAACCGCTGCTGCCTATCCCTTCGCTGGTCGTCTTATACTCACTGCAATACTGCGCCGCAGGATAACTGCCATCCTGACTCATGATACATTCGGTATTCTCTTTTCCATTCATATCTTCGGGAGCACTGCTGTAATTTATCAAACATGGCACATCTATATTGTAGGGGCCCCACGTCAGAGTAGATTCATTCAATGAGACAAGTAATCCTTCCGTTCCGTTAATATAACCGACAACGCCGACAGCCGTTTTACCCTCAATCACCTCGTTTGACACGCTGCCGTCCGAATAATAAATCATTCCCGGTTTTGCCATGCTTATCGGAAGACCGATTTCCTGATCAAACGCGCACCACAGCTTGCTGCTGTCAAACGGGCACGGAAGTGTCCGTTGTCCGACACAATCGGACGCCGTCAGCGTATATCCCAGCTCACCACATCTGGTCGGGCTGGTGCAGTTCTGCGCCAGAGCAGCCCCGCTGACACTCATCAAAGACAATAAGCTTCCAAACATCAAAATGTCTTTTTTCATCGTCTTTCTCATCGCTCTTCTCCTTATGTTCTATAAGCCGCTCCAATAATCTTCTTCATTAAAGCTGCCTGCCGCACACCCCGTCGCGCAATATTTGCCCGAACAATCCTCGTAACTGCACAGGGTGTTCTCCGGACAACTGCTCAGCGTACACTCGTACAGACACTTCTTGCAATTGTCATACAAAACCTTGCTGCCGCTCTGACAACTCTTCGACCCTATCTCTGCGCCATAACGGCATTCACTGAACCCGTCGCACGGGTT
>CASFLC010000076.1 GCA_949295475.1 uncultured Pseudomonadota bacterium | reverse complement strand
AATTTTGAAAACTACCGCTTGCGCGTGCGGATTTTATGTGCTTAACTTATTTTAACTTCGGTGTACTCATTATGATACTTTTTTACTCCCTGCCCCTAATTTTGACGATGAACCCGATGAACCCGATGGTTTTAGAAATTTTGAAAACTACCGCTTGCGCGTGCGGATTTTATGTGCTTAACTTATTTTAACTTCGGTGTACTGATTATGATGCTTTTTTACTCCTTGCCCCTAATTTTGACGATGAACCCGATGAACCAACAAAAGCCCTCTGCCAAAGAGAGGGCTTAAAACTGGCGCACCCGGCGGGATTCGAACTCACAACCTTCTGATCCGTAGTCAGATGCTCTATCCAATTGAGCTACGGGTGCATCTGCATCATTTAACAAAACGTTATTACAGCTTTTAAATTTTAATTGCAAGCAAAATTTTTAAATAATTTAAAAGAATTTTAATCTATCTGCCGTAAAGTCAAAAATAAACAGAACGTTCAAGGGCATAATCATAAATTCGCGCTTGTTTTTTATAAAAATTTCTTTACAAAAGTTTGTAAAGGTGTAAAAAACAAAATGTGTATGCGTATTTTTTTATTATAAGGTGCTTTATTAATGATAAACTCAGCAATTAAAATGTCTTTATCGATGGTTTCAGTGTTTGTCATCGGCGGCTGCGCTTATTCTTCCGATGCATTGTTTCCGTCGCTTTTCGGCTCGGATACGCAGGAGGAGATAGCCGCTCAGCCGGCGCCGTCGTCTGAAGTCGTCCCTGGTCTGGGAACCACGAATTTTGAACCCGTCGAAATTTCGGAAGGCGGCAACACCGGAACTTTTGTCGGTCAGAAAGTAGCCACTTTCCGTTCGGAACTCGCCCAACTGCAAAACGCTATTCGCGCCAACAATGCTCAGCTGCAGCAGATTAGAGGTTCCGTTATCAACAATGCGCTGCAATATCACAAAGTTATCGGCATGATTGAAGCCAAATTGCAGGTCGGCACCACGCCGGGCAATCCGCAGATGTTTGCCATGCTGCAAAGCGCCCAGAACAATGTTCAGGTGATGAATGCCAACACAATCGCTCTGAGCCAGCTGGCTGCCAAAGTTTCTTCCGACGCCGCCAACACGACGTATCTGGCAGATTCAGTCAAAGCAGCTTATGGTATTTCCGGAGCGGTAGACGAAGACCACCGACAGTTGCGTATTTTGGAGAACGAGGCTAATCAGACGTCCATTCTGATTAACAGTCTGTTGGCAGAAGTCAACAACGACATTGCCCGTCAGCAACAGTATATTGAAACAGCTAAGAGCTACATCATATCACTCAGCGGCGCAATTAAAGACGGAAGCTACGGTGTCAGCAATGTTCCTCTGACCAATGGCGGCAGTGCTCAGGCTATGCCTTATTCGGCGGCCGGCAATGCCGCTTATGGCAACAAGCCCCTTTTTGTTGCCAAGTTCAACAAGTCTGACGTCAATTATCGGGAAGGCCTAAAACAAGCTGTCAGCAGCGCGGTTTCCAGAAAGCCGGGCGTGATGTTTAATATTGTGGCCGTCAGTCCTGCACAGGGAAGTTCTCTCTCTGCGGCAAACGCCAAAAACAATGCGTCTCGGATTTTTCAGGAGATGATTGAAATGGGCGTCGGCGCCGACAAAATTAATTTGTCTGCCCGCACCAGTTCAAACGTAACCTCTCCGGAAGTTCAGATTTTTGTAAAATAATAAAGCACAAGCAAAACAAAACCCGGTTATCAATAACCGGGTTTTGTTTTATGAAGATAAAATCAGCTGCGGCGTTTGAGCTCCAAAGAGAGTGCATTGAGAAAAAACTTTGAAGCTTGGGGATTCTCTAAAGATGCATTAAGCATTTCATCCAATTCCGCGTCTGTTTTTTTAGACAAGACGGTTTCGCTGAAAATTCTTTCCGTATCCTCAATGTGAAGAGAACTGGTCGCAGCGGCGATTTCCATGCAGTCAGAAACTTTAAGAGAAAAAATAACCAGATTTTTTCTTTGCATTTCTTCCTGCACCAGCATTTTGAAATTATGCCATAATACAAGACTGACAGAGTTTTCCGCATGCTTTTTCAAAATATTGTAAATTGTACCGCTGATAACGCTCAATTTACACAAATCAGAATTATTCAAGGTTCGAACATTCAAACGGAAAAAGTAATGTTGAGCTTCTTCCAGGGAATTAAATTCTGTTTTCATTTTTCGTAAGTTTTATAATTTGACAATAATTTTTTTATTAAACTAATATGATACAATTTGGACAAAAAAACAACAGAAATATTGACTCTT
>CASFLC010000075.1 GCA_949295475.1 uncultured Pseudomonadota bacterium | reverse complement strand
TTTTCCGGGGCTGGATGATGTCTTCGTCTCCGGCGCTGAATGCTATTGAACATCCTATTTATGACGTCTGGCTGCTGAAATGTCAGAACAGTGACTTGAAAAATGTCAAAATTCTGACATCGGAGGAGTTGAAACTCCGAGAGGAATTGCCGGTTTCAAAAGCTGACGCCTCAAAGACGGGGCCTGAGATAAAACCGATTATGCCGGTGGCGGAACCCCCTGTCGATGTTATCGAAAAAACTTCCGAAGTTCCTGCCGCACAGGCCGAAAAAACCGATTCAAAGCAAGAAACAAAAGATGCTCCCGTTTCCGAAGCCGATCTTCAGACTCCGGCAGAAATTCCGGTTGTCGATGAAACGGCCGTTTCTGAAGAAGGTGCGCCGAAGTCTTTGTTGAATCTTGGTGCCGAGGCTCCGTCTTCTCAGGCGGTCGACTCGACAGACAATTTTTCGGAAACGATTGTGGCTCCTGCCGAAGAAGAAGTAACCGTTAATGAGGAAATTCCGGTTGTTTCGGAAGCTGATGAACTTTTGTCTCAGCCGGACGGCGATGTCAAGGAAGATGCCCTGCCGACTTCTGTCAAAGATGAAGAGATGCCGGTTCCCGATACAAACGGCGTTTCCGCAGACGGACAGCTTATTATGCTGGACGACGCCATGGAAGACGGTTTTGAAATAAATGCCGATGCTCTGGTTGATTAGAAATTGCATCTAGTCAGAAAAATCCTCTGCTCAAACGCAGAGGATTTTTCTTTAGCTTCAATGGTTGATTGTTTCAGGGGCGCCAGAAACTCTTTGTGAATATGACAAGAATGGTCATAATTTCCAAACGCCCCAAAATCATTGTGAAAGCCAAAACGTATTTTACAAAATCAGACAGCGGCGCATATGTTCCGGACGGCCCGATAATTTTGCCGATACCGGGGCCTGAATTGGTAATGCAGGCAACAACCGCGCTAAACGAGGTGACAAAGTCGACGCCGCTCAGCGCAACGACAGCCGTTAATATAATTATGCTCAATATGTAAACCGCAAAGAAAATCAAAATAGAATGGCCGACGGCCGAGCTTAATACGCTGGAGCCAATTTTAAGCGGCACTACCCGGCTGGGTTCCGTTGTCAGAATGAAAGCTCGTTTGAGTTGGGCAAATAAAACCTGCCAACGATAGATTTTTATGGAACCGGAGGTCGAGCCCGTACAGCCGCCTGTCAGCGCGAAAATTATAAAAGCCGTTGCCGCAAAGTTTCCCCATTGCAGATAATCGGTTGAAACAAAACCGGTTGAGGTAACTATTGACGTGACGTTGAATGCCGCATAGCGCAACGCATCTGAAAAAGAATAAACATTTTGGCTGACCAGCCATATTGTCATGAACAAAATATAGAAGGCAAGAATTTTGGCGAAGCCTTTTACCTGCTCAAACCGCAAAGAATGCATGTTGCGCGTCGCCCAAAAACTGTGATAGAACGTTAACGGAATTGCCCCTAAAAACATAAATAACGTAACAATCCAATCAATTGACGCATTGTTAAAATATCCGATAGAAGTGTTTTTGGTAGACAATCCGCCGGTAGCAACGGTTGACATGGCATGGGCAGCGGCATCAAACCAATTCATACCAGCGGCTTTCAGCGAAACGGCGCATAAAACAAGCAGTATGCAATAAACAATAATAATGCGTTTTGCTATATAGCTGATTTTAGGCATGAATTTTTCATTAACATCCGAATTTTCCCGCTGAAAAATCTGCATGCCGCCAATTCCCAGAAACGGCAGCATGGCAATTGCAAAAATAACAATACCGATACCGCCCAGGCAGGTAAGAATGGCACGCCACAGCAAGATTGAGCGCGGCAGCCTTTCAACATCGGCAAAGATAGTCGCACCGGTTGTTGAAATTCCGGAAGCGGCCTCAAACAAAGCGTCGGCACACGGCGTTCCATACAAGATAAAGGGCGTCGCGCCCAAAACGGTTACGGCTCCCCAGCTCAGCACGGTTAAAAGATATCCCTGGCGAAGACTGATATTTCTGATTTTTGCATTGTTGGAAAGAAATAACGACAGGCCAATAAAGACGGCAATAATTGATGCGGTAATAAAATAAGACCAATTTGCCCCTGTGTCATAAATCTCCAATGCCGCCGGAATCAGCATTGCCAGTCCCAGGACGCTGATAAAATATCCGCTTATCATCAGAACCGGCTGCCACATTGTTTCCTCCGCGATAAAGACGTTGTTTTAATCCAAGGCTACATTTTGAGAGTAGCCGTTGTCGACAAGAGCTCTGTTAATATTCAGTTTTCCGATATAACAAACAGCTGTTGCGATGCCTTGATAAGTATAGGCGTCTATACGGCATTCTACCGTTTGACCATCAACAGTCCTTTCCAAAAAAGTTTTGGCATCAAAACCTTTTGCCGTATCCGGATTAACATAGATACCGTAAAGAAAAATGCTTTCGTTATTGAGCGTTATTTCGTTGGCATTGACGACTTTTACGGTACCTTTGATCGTTTTGGGTGTTTCCAAATAAATTAATGCCAGTTTATTTTTTTCAACCGGCGTTTCCGTTTGGGACGCCGTCTGCGACGCATTTATGCGCCGGGGAGCCGAAGCGGCCATGACACCCGGCGTTCGAACAACATTTTCCTGTTTCAGGATATCAATGGTTTCAATCTCTCCAGAGGCCTTTTCAAAAGATTTGCGACGTACCTCCTTGACCGGCATGTCAACCACCTGGGAGGCCGAATTGCCGCGACCGGCCGTAGAGGTTACCTTGACGGACGGCAGTTCTATTTTAGGCAGCTCCGGCAGTATTTCTTTGGTTTTGTCGGCCACTATTGTTTTGACTTCTGAGGAAGATGTTTTAATTTTATTCCAATACCACAAATGGACTTCCGCCGGTTTCACTCCGGCAAAAGTCGGCGCCAAAAACAAAATAAGCAAAATAAGCAGAAACCACCAGGGTTTACGCAACGGCCACAGCAAAAGCATGACCGTTTTGTGCATTATTTTGGTCCAGCCCCGGCTGGGGCCCAGATAATCGTCGCTTTGGGTTCTTCTTATCATTTATTTGCCACTTCCGTATTTTTGTTTTAATTCTTCGACCTTTTCGGGCGTAATCCGCTCAAACAGGGCTTCTCCCACCGTAAAGGGCTGACCGGGTTTGACGGCTTCGATTTCTTCGGCAACATTAAAATCTTTCAAAGACGGAATATCCGACATCTTTAAGCCCAAACGGGCCAGCATGCTTTCGGCGGTTGCCGGCATAATCGGCGCGCTGAGTATGGCGAAAATGCGAATCAGGTTGATGCAGGTGCGCAAAATGGCGGCCGCGCGTTCCGGATCCGTTTTGATAACGGTCCAAGGTTCGGCGGCGGAAATATAATTGTTGCCCTCTACCCAGATGCCGCGCAATTCGTTCAGGGCCTTGCGAAACTCCATCTCATTCATATATTTGAAATAATCGCTGACTTTGGTTTGCAATAAAGCAATCAATTCTTTTTCCGTTGCGGTCTGTTCTCCGCCAGCGGGAACTTCGGCGCCGATTTTTGACGACGTCATTTTCAAAACGCGGCTGACAAAATTACCGAGTACGCCGTTCAGGTCTTTGTTGACCACAGCGGCAAACAGATCAAAACCAAAAGCGGAATCCGAACCTTCCGGAGCGTTTGCCATCAGCCAATAGCGCCAATAATCCGCCGGAAACTCTTTTACGGCATCTTCGGCAAAAACGCCGCGTTTTTCGGATTTTGAAAACTTACCGCCTTCATAGGTCAGAAAACTCATTCCCTTCAGATAATCGACAAAAGTCCAGTTTTCACCGGTACCGAGCAGCGTTGCCGGAAACGTAATCGCGTGAAACGGCACATTGTCTTTGCCCATAAATTCGACATAGCGGACGTCTTTGGCGTCGAGCCACCATGATTTCCAATCCCGTTCGGCCGGTTTTTCATCTGCCCACTGTTTGGTGATGCCGATATAGCCTATCGGCGCGTCAAACCAAACATAGAAGACTTTGTCTTCATACCCCGGTTTGTTGACCGAAAAGCCCCATTTAAGGTCGCGGGTAATGCAACGCTCCTGCAGACCTTCTTTCAGCCATTTCTGAGCAATGGAATAAGCCACGTCCGGCCAGAAAGGCTCTTTGCTTCTTACCCATTCCGACAACCTTTTTTCAAGCTTCGGCAGATTCAGGAAAAGGTGTCTGGTTTCCCTCACCTCCAGATTGGAAGAGCCCGAGATGGTAGAACGCGGATTTATCAATTCCGTGGGGTCCAAAACTCTGGTGCAGTTTTCGCACTGGTCGCCGCGGGCCTTGTCATAGCCGCAGTGCGGGCAAGTGCCGGTTACATAGCGATCGGGCAGAAAACGGTTATCGTCGATTGAAAATATCTGTTTGATACTTTTCTCTTCAATATAACCGTTTTTGTCCAAAAGTTCAAAAATATGATGTGTCAACTCTTCATTTTGCGGACTGCTGGTCCGTCCGAAGAAGTCAAACGACAAATTAAACGCCTGATAGGCTTCTTTGTGGCGGTTGTGGTATTTGGTGCAATACTCGCTGATGTCCATTCCTTCTTTGGCCGCTCCTACTTCGGACGGCGTTCCGTGTTCGTCCGTTCCGCAAATATAAAGGACTTCATTGCCCAACATTCGATTATACCGCGCGTATACGTCAGACGGCAGCAAACAGCCGACCAGATGTCCGAGATGAGGTACGCCGTTTACATACGGCAGGGCGGAAGTAATCAGAATTTTAGACATTAAAGTTTCTCCGTTTTTTTTATTTTTCTTATTTGACGGGGCAAGTTTACTACAATCCTGAAAATTCTCAAGCATAAAAACAATTTTTTTCGACTGCCATATTTTGACAAAATTTATTTATTTTGACTATTGACTTTAAATGATATTTATTATATTTTTTTGT
>CASFLC010000074.1 GCA_949295475.1 uncultured Pseudomonadota bacterium | reverse complement strand
GTGTGGGATGCTTACAATATCATTGCCTGGGCTGCAATCGTCTCTGCCGGCGCGCTGATTATCCTTGCGGCGCTTAATCCGCGGATTTTTCTGAACAATCTCTCTCCGGCGGTTTTTTACGGCGGCTGCGGCGGAATGCTGCTGATTATCGTTTGTGCGGTGTTTGTGCTGTTTCGCAAAGAAAAGCTGGTGCTGAAAAAACACAAAATCGTCAACACTCACAAATATATGCTGTTTTCTACCAAACATGACGAGATGCCTAAACATGAGATTGAGGCTATAGATGTTACCGAAAATCCGCAGACGGGGCGTTATTTCGTCTCCATAATTTCCGACAGCAAGACCATTGAATTCGGAGCCAAACTGCCGATAGAGGATTTGCGCTGGGTCAAACGCTTTTTAATCCACGAGGTGATTAAATAATCTTAAATTTAAAATTTTCTTTGCTATATTGTCAGATATAAATTATATATAGCTTATGTTTATCAGGCGAGGAGATATTGATGAAAAAAGCCGCAAAAAATGAAGAAGACATCAAAAACGACGTGTTTTTGAAAGAAATTGAAGCCGATGTCAAAAATGACCAGATAAAAAAACTGTGGGATAAATATGGTCTGGTGATTATTTTGGCGGTAGCCGTGATTCTGACCGCCGCCGTCAGCTTTGAAACTTTCAAAGTATGGAATGCCAAACGCAATCAGGAACTTTCCAACGCGTATGCCGTTGCGGTATCTTTGCAATCTCAGGGGCGGACGGAAGAAAGCTTGAATATTCTGCAGAATTTGGCCAAAAGCAGTCATGGTGTTTATGGCGATGTCGCCAAGCTCCAAATTGCTAACATTTATTTTGAACAGGGCAAAAACACCGAAGCGGCCGACATTCTGGAACAGATGATTCACAGCCGCCGCGCTAACCGGCAGATGAAGGAGATTGCCACAATCAAATTGGCCTCGTACATGCTGGACAGCGATACGCCGTCAGATGAAATTACGGCTCTTTTACAGCCTTTGACTGCCGAAAACGGCAATTGGGCCAATATCGCGCACGAAATGCTGGCCATGCTGGCCATTCGCGACGGCGATATGGACAAAGCCAAAAAAGAATATGAGGCTATTCTGAATTCCGATAAAGCTCAGGACAGTCTCAAATCCCGGGCTCAGGATATGGTAACCATCATTAGCGACCAAGGTAAATAACGGAGATTTTTATGGCAGGAAAGTTCTACAAACCGGCAGTCATGCTGAGTGCTTTGGCAATCTTGTCCGGTTGCGGTTTTTGGGGAAAAGGCCGGCTGCAGATAGACGGAGAAAGAATAGACGTCATCAAGGAAAGCAGCTCTCTGGCGCCGGATTATGAACCGGGTGAAGTCAAAATTAAACTTCCCGCGCCGTATGTCAATCCCCGCTGGTCTCAAAGCGGCGGAAATTCGCTGCACTTAATGGGACACCTGAAAACGGATGAAAAACTGCGCGAAGTCTGGTCTGCCGGATTCGGTTCCGGTAGTTCCAAGCGCGATTTTTTGATTGCCACGCCGGTCATTGCCAATCATGTCGTCTTCACGATAGACGCCGATGCCGTCGTAAGCGCCTTCCGGCTTGATGACGGCGGCCGCATTTGGTCAAAACGTCTCAAACCGGCGGTCAAAGGCGACAAAAGCTCGTCAATGAAAGGTGCCGGCATAGCCGTTGCCAACAAAAAAATTTATGCCACGACCGGATTCGGCGGTATTTTCTGTCTGGATATGGTTACCGGGGAAGAACTTTGGCGCAAAGACTATGAAATGCCGTTTCGCATAGCACCGACCGTCAACGGCAACAAATTGTTTGCCCAGACTTTTGATAATATGCTGATAGCCCTGAATGCCGATGACGGCGATGAATTATGGAAGGGACGGACAGAGCTGGAGGCGACAACGCTTGTCGGCGGCGCCAGTCCGGCATATAATCCGGATATGGACGTGGTGATTGCCGCATTTTCAAACGGCGAATTACGCGCCTTTAAAGCCAGTACCGGAACGCCCCTTTGGGCAGATTTGCTTGTTTCCCGCCAGCGAACGAATTCTCTGGCCAATATTACCGCCATCAGAGCCAATCCGATTATAGACGGCGATAAAGTTTTTGCGGTGGGGTATAACAGCATGTTGACGGCCATAGATTTGCGTACCGGAGCCCGGATTTGGGAGCGCGAACTCGGCAGCAGCAACCAGCCGTGGGTCGCTGGAGATTATATCTATGTGCTGACCAACGATTTTGATTTGCTGGCACTCAATAAAAATGACGGAAAAATCATCTGGAATACGACAATTCCCCAAGGCGAGGAAGGCGAAAGCAAAACCGGTGTTTTCGGAAGCGGCCCTGTCTTAACGGGAAACCGGCTGATTGTTGCAACGTCCAACGGATATGTTTTTGCGGTTTCGCCGTATAACGGAGAAATTCTCAGCTACATCACGACGCCTGACGGTGTGGAAACCGCGCCGGTGATTGCTCAGGGAATGACCGTGTTCAGTACGGCCGACGCCGAACTTCTGGCCTATAAATAACAAAGGTGCAAAATGAAATTGAAAGTTGCCATTGTCGGACGCCCGAATGTCGGAAAATCAACGCTGTTTAACCGCCTGGTCGGACGCAAAGTGGCGATTGTGCACGACAAGCCGGGTGTCACCCGCGACCGGCGCGAAGCTGAGGCCGGACTGCAGAATTTGAGATTTGATGTTGTTGATACCGCCGGGTACGAATATTCCACGGAAGACAATCTTGAAAAACGAATGTGGGAGCAGACCAAGCGTGCAATCAGCGAGGCTGACGTCAGTCTGTTTTTGTTTGACGCACGCGCGGGAATTCAGCCGTATGATGAGCATTTTGCGGATTTATTGCGTCAGAGCGGAAAACCGGTGATCCTTTTGGCCAATAAATGTGAAGGAAAGCTACAGGAAGACAGCATTTTCGAGGCTTACAAATTTGGTCTTGGAGCACCGATTCCTTTTTCGGCGGAACACGGGCAGGGTCTGGCTGATTTATATGACGCCCTTAAACCTTTTGCCGACCAAAAAAATGAAAATTTGCAAAAGCAGGAAACACCGGTAGCTCCATCGGAAGAAGAGACGGATGATTATAAAAAACGGCCGATTCAACTGGCCATAGTCGGGCGTCCCAATGTCGGAAAATCCACGCTGGTTAATGCGCTGCTCAATGACGAACGAATGCTGACCGGTCCCGAAGCCGGCGTGACACGCGATGCCATCAGCACCGAATGGAGCTATCAGGGACGGAAAATCAATCTGGTCGATACGGCCGGACTGCGGCGGGCTTCCAGGGTTGACGATTCGCTGGAGAAAATGTCCGCGGCCAGCACCAAACATGCCGCCTTTATGGCTCAAGTGGTCGTTTTGGTCCTGGATGCTGATGCCGTGCTTGATAAACAGGATTTGACAATCGCCCGTCAGGTTCTTGACGAGGGCCGGGCGTTGGTTATTGCCGTCAATAAGTGGGATATTGCCAAACGCAGTGAGGCTCTGCAAAAATTAAACGATAAGCTTCAAACCTCTTTGACACAGGCGGAAGGAGTGCCGACGGTAACGATTTCGGCGCTAAAAAAAGAAAACCTGGATAAACTGATGCGGGCCGTCTTCAAAGTTTATGATCGCTGGAATGTTCGAATTCCCACGGCGCCGCTCAATCAGTGGTTTGCCGATATGATAGATAAATATCCGCCGCCGCTGGGCAAAAACAAACGTCGGATTAAGCTGCGTTATATTACGCAGGCCAAAACCCGTCCGCCGTCATTTTATATTTTTTCAAGCAACCCGGAAGGGTTACCGGATGCTTATCTGCGCTATCTGGTCAATCAACTGCGGGAGAGTTTTGATTTGCGGGGGATTCCGCTGAGAATTACCGTTCGCAAAACCGGCAATCCCTATGCTGACAAAAAAGATAAGAAAAAATAGTGCGGAAAGTAAATATTTAAAAAGGCCGGAAGTTTTTTCCGGTCTTTTAATTATCCTTTCTTAGCGTTTAGAAATTTTAGTTTTTTTATTTTATCCCGGTGGTCATTTATCGGCCACCGGGATTTTTGTTTGTCTAATTTGTCGTTGACAGGATGGCGGATGTGATTTAGGCTATCGGTCAGAAAACAAATTATTAACTAAACAATATAATTATGAAAAAAAATAAAAAAGTAGAGGCAAATGTTGTTCGGTCTGGAATGTACTATTATTCCGATGGCACAATCTCGTCGGAAATTATCTCGGGAAAATGTATTTCCGGGGTCGTCGGCTGGGTCAATGACAGCGGGCAGCATGGTTTGGTTTTAGGGTTGAGAGAAACAGAGTTGCGGTGGTTGAGTGATTATTTGATTGTTGGAGCTCATGTAAAAAATGGTAAAGAGAATACCCGTTTGATTCTGGAAACAGCTCAGAAGCAAAATAAGAAGGCAGAGGCAGCCGAATGGTGTGCTGCATATGCCTTTGACGGCGTCAGAGTTGGTGAAGCGTTTTTGCCCAGCCGCGAAGAATTGGTCGAGATATTTAAAAATTTTGGTGCTATTCAAGAAGCGCTGGAAAAAATAAATCAACCTCGGCTCAAGAAGGAGGAATGGCATTGGTCCTCGTCCGAGCGCAATAACTATGACGCCTGGTACGTCAGACCGTCCGACGGCAACATGTACGGCATCAACGATAAGAATTACAGTTACTGCGTTCGTTGTGTCCTCGCTTTTTAGTTTTTTTATTTTATCCCGGTTTGTCGTGAGAGGCAGACCGGGATTTTTTTATTTATTTGTCTATTTTGTCGTTGACAGTTGTATGAATATTTGATATATTTATTTTGATATATTTATAATGCAACAAATTATTAACTTAAAAAAACATAATTATGAAAAAAAATGAAAAAGTAGAAATCGTCATTCCCGGTATGTATTATTACTCTGACGGGACGATTTCGGCAGAGGTTCTTTCGGAAAAACAAATTTCCGGGGTTGTCGGCTGGGTTGATGACAGCGGGCAGCATGGTTTGGTTCTCGGGCTACGAGAAACAGACTTACCGTGGTCCAGTAACTATCTAGCCGTGCCGTTTCTAGATGGTCCGGATGGTTTGGAAAATACCAGTTATATTCTTGAACGGGCTCAAATTGAGAAAAAAAAGGCAGAAGCAGCCGAGTGGTGCGCCGCGTATGCTTTTGACGGCATTCAAGCTGGTAAGGCATTTTTGCCCACCAAGTTTGATTGGGTCAAAATTTATACAAATATTGGCGCTGTTCAAGAAGCACTGGAACGAATAAATCAACCTCAGCTAAAGGCGTATGAAACGCTGGAAGGAACACAATATTGGCTAAAAACGGATAAGTGGTACTGCTCTTCGTCCCAGAACATTATTGGCAGGGCTGAGGTGGTCTGCCTGGTCAACGGCGACGTGCACCTACGCGTTTTTAATACGAATACCAGTCACCTCGTTCGTTGTGCCTGGAAATTTTAATATTTTTTATCCCGGTTTGTCGTAAGAGGCAGACCGGGATTTTTTTCTGCTTAGTCGACAGCTTCCCTAAAGAGGTGCTGTAAAGAAGTTCTTACACTCCGCCGTCCGCTCACCGGACGGCAAAGTTATGATATAAAATGATTTTGCAGCAAAAAAAATAAAGGCTCAAACCCAAAACAATTTGAACCTTCTATTTCACTCTCAACCTATACCATAGCCGTAGAAAAGTGGAAGTCTCTCCACATCCGCTTAGATATTGCCTCCAGGCGCTGCCTGGCAGCCGCTTAAATTATGCCCGTGGCGCTGCCACCGCTCTTGGCGTCCGGGCCACCGGCGGCTCGCCGGCAGCCAGCCTTGCCACCACCGTGTGGGTTAGCGTTCTTCGTTTTCTGCCAAAATGCCTTTTACGAGAATAAAAGTCGGAACCCGTCCGCCGAAAGACTGATATTTTTTGGAAATCTCAACCGCCTCCTGATCCACAACAGAAACCTGTGGTTTTGGTGCAGCCGTTTTTTTAGGTGCTCTTTCCGGCTTGCTTTTTCCGGATACGGCTGCCTGAGCATTCAATTCGGCCTCTTGTTCCTTGTTTTTGTCGACTTTGATTTCGGCGGGTGCGTTCAAAATTTTCTCAAGAATTTCCTGCGTTTCTTTCGAGCGGCGGTTCGTAAAAACGATATTCTGTTTCTCGCTGGGCAGCAGGGCAAGGATTTTTTCCAAATTAGCCAGCTGCTTGTTCTTTTTAATCAGGTTAATGTCATCCACCACCAAAATATTGGTCTGAGACAAATCAATTTTTCCGTTTTCGGCAATTTCAATCAGCAAATCCGGCGATCCGATAATAACATTGGCCTCGTTGTCAATGTCTTCCTCCCCGTCTTTAATGGCGGTCCCGTTAATTTCGTGGTATTTGTTAAAAATAGCCAGCCGGTCCGACGTCATGACCGAGCTTTCCGAGTTCGGAGTAATAATCAGAATGTTTTGAGCGCCGCGGCTGCTGATGATGTCCACCAGCGGAAAGACATAAGACATGGTCTTGCCGCAGCCTTGAGGTGCTATGGTAAACACGTCTTTGCCTTCCAAAATGGACGGGATAACGTCTGACTGAACGGTTGTCGGTTCGGCAATGCCGAATTCTTCTATGGCGCGGATTGTTTGCTGGCTCAGGCCCAAATCTGAAAATTTCATGGTATTTCTTCTGATTTTAATGGTTAATTTTGTTTTTTTAGATAATATTTGTTTTATCAGGCTTAGTCAACCATATAAATAAGAAGGAAAACCGAAATGTTAATGAAACGCGATGATTCTCTGCTTTTGATAATAGATGTTCAGGAACGTCTGGCGCCGGCCATGGACAGTCCGCGCGAAGTAATCAACGGCTGCGCCAAATTAATCGGCGTTGCCCGCCGGTTGGAAGTTCCGTTTATCATAACCGAGCAGTATCCCAAAGGGCTGGGGCCGACAATGGCCGATTTACGTCAGGCGGCAGGGGATGAAGCGGAATATTTGGCTAAAACAGAATTTTCCTGCGCCAGCAATAAAGAGATTATGAATAAAATCAAAAAAAGCGGTAAAAAGCAGATAATCATTGCCGGCGTAGAAAGCCACATTTGTGTACTCCAGACGGCTCTGGATTTAAAGGCGCTGGGATATGAGGTCTTTGTGGTGTCAAACGCCTGTTCCTCCCGCCGTCCGTTGCAGGGGATTATAGCTTTTCAGCGGTTGTTGCGTCACGAGGTGGATGTGGTTTCGATAGAAATGGTCATTTTTGAATGGCTTGAAAAATCGAATCATCCGCAGTTTAAAGAAATTTCCGGACGGTATGTTGTCTGACAAAATAAAAAAACTCTCTGTTTCGACAGAGAGTTTTTTTTGAGAAGACGAAAAAATCTAGACGCGTCCGTAAACGTCTTCGTAACGGATAATGTCGCTTTCGTCCAGATTATCGCCGCATTGCACTTCGATAAACTCCATGTTCCGGGACGTATCGTTTTGAATCCGGTGTTTGACGGTCACCGGAATATAGATGTTTTCACCGGCTTTTTTGACGATTTTCTGATCGCCGAGCGTTACCACGGCTTCGCCGACCGCAATAATCCAGTGTTCCGAACGATGAGTGTGCGATTGCAGCGAAAGTTTGTTGCCGGGCGTCACCAGAATTCTTTTAACACAGAAGCCGTCGCCGCAATCCAAAACTTCCCAGGTGCCCCAGGGGCGATTATCCTTATCGCCTTTTTTATAGTTATTTGCCATAATTTAGTCCTTTGTTAAATAAGTTTTTACTTGATGTAAGCCAATATAGAGAATATAAGATAAAGCGCAAGGTTAAAAACACAACGGGTGGAAAAATATGAAATCGCCGGCCATTAATCAGGCAATGAACATTTTGCGTCTGCTCCGTGAAATTTCGGAAGGAGCGGATACGCTTCCGGTCAAGCTGGATAAGATAATCACCATGATTGTCAGGGAAATGAAGGCGGACGCCGGCACTTGTTATCTGGTGGTGGACGACAATTATCTTGAGCTGTTTGCCTCCTGCGGGTTTAACCCCGGCATTGCCCACAAAATTTCGCTTCGCGTCGGAGAGGGGTTGGTCGGAGACGTGGCGGAGCATAACCGTTCGCTGGCGGTGGCGGATGTTTGGAAACATCCCAAATTTTCATACAAACCCGATATGGGGGAGGATGCCTACAAATCCTTTATCGGCGTGCCGCTGAGCCGGTGGCACCGGGCTATCGGCGTTCTGACGCTGCAAAAAAAAGAAGTTTATGAATATACCCGGCTGGAAATGGAAATTTTGGAAACCGTCGCCATGGTTTTAAGCGAACTGGTGGCTTCGGAAGAAATGTCCGAATACAAAAACAGCCTGATTCGGGCTCGCGGACAATCCGAAAAAGAAAAATACAAAGGCCTCAGTCTCAGCAAAGGCTATGGTTTGGGCAATGCCGTCATCCATCGCCGCCGTCAGGCCGTAACTAAAATTTTTGCCGAAGATAAAGAAAAAGAGCTTAAAAAACTGGAAACCGCCCACACCCGGATGAATGCCGATTTAGATGAAAAATTCGACGCTGCCAAACTGGGCATCGGCGAACATGTCGATATTTTGGACGCTTACCGGATGTTTGCCAAAGACAAAGGCTGGTATAAAAAAATTGCCGACAACGTTCAAAGCGGGCTGACGGCGGAAGCCGCCGTCGAACGTGCGTACGAAGACATGTGGAACCGCCTTTCCGGCACCACGGACAGTTATCTGAAAGAGCGTCTGCATGATTTGCGAGATGTTGCCGACAGGCTGCTGGGATACCTGAGCGGAGACAATGCTGCGTTATCGCCGGTAAACAGCGACAATCTCATCATTGTGGCGCAAACGATGGGCCCGGCGGATTTAATGGATTATGACTACACCAAAATCCGCGGCCTGATTATAGAAGACGGCACGCCGACCATGCATGTGGCGATTGTCGCCAAGGCATTGAACATTCCGGTCGTTGCCAAAATAAAAGGGATTTTCAGCGAAATAAAAACCGGGGAAATACTAGCGGTTGACGGCAATGAGGGGTATGTTTACATCCGTCCGGGAATTCCCGTGCAGGAAAAAATCAAGGCCAAAATTGCCGAAAAGGAAAAACTGCAGGCCCGTCTGGCCGAGTTGAAAGATTTGCCGGGAAAAACCAAAGACGGCGTCAAAATCAACATGTACATTAATGTCGGTCTGGCTTTTGATTTGGATTACATAGAAAGCACCAATTGCGACGGAGTCGGATTGTACCGGACCGAAATTCCGTTCATGGCTTCTGAAGTCATGCCCGATGTTGAAAAACAGATTGAATATTATAAAGAACTGATGGACCGCGCCGCCGGACGAAAAGTCATTTTCCGCAGTCTGGACGTAGGGTCGGACAAACTGCTGCCCTATTGGGGAAATGTCGGAGAAGAAAATCCCGCCATCGGCTGGCGTTCAATCCGTATCACGCTGGACCGCCGGGCAATTTTGCGCAAGCAGATGAGGGCTTTTCTGCGGGCGGCGGCCGGACGGGAATTAAATGTTATGTTTCCGATGATTTCAAACCTGAGCGAGTTTGAAGACGCAAAGGAAACGCTGATGATTGAGTTGGAGAAAGAAAAACGCCGTCACGGCAATGTTCCTTCCAAAGTCAATGTCGGTTTGATGATAGAGGTGCCGTCGGTTGTTTTTCAGCTGGACGCGATTTTAAAACAAACGGATTTTATATCCATCGGCACCAATGATCTGGCGCAGTTTATTTTTGCCTGTGATCGGGGAAATCCGCGCCTGAGCGAGCGGTATGACGTGTTGTCGGCGCCGTTTTTGAAAATGATGGGTGAAATTGTTGCCAAAGCCGATGAGGCAGGCGTTTATTGTTCCGTCTGCGGCGAGATGGCCGGCAATCCGATAGAGGCCTTGGCGTTGATAGGGTTGGGATACCGCAATCTGTCCATGTCCGGCTCATCGTTCGGCCGGGTCAAAAGTATGGTGCGGAGCGTCAACACGATAGATATTGAGGATTATATAAAAACTTTGTTGAAATCCAACAAGAGAACACTGCGTCCGCAATTAATATCCTATGCCTATGATCATGGTATTGAAATTTATTAAAAAGTATGCAACAATCATCACAATTTCAGAAAAACAGAGGATTAAACATCGTGAAAAAAGAAAAGACAAATTCCGAAAAAGCCGTTGAAACAGAAACGGAAACGGCCGAAAAAACTTCTGAGGCGGCCAAGGCTGCGGAGCCGGCGGTGACTAAGGTCGGCCACCTGCTTAAGGAAATGCGGCTGCAAAAAGGGCTGAAACTTCCGGATATCGCCAAAAAACTCTGTATCCGCAAATTTTATCTGGAGGCTGTTGAAGAGAGCCGGTATGACGATTTGCCGCCGTTTCCTTACGGGGTCGGCTTTATCCGTTCTTATGCCGACTATCTGGGGCTCAACAGCAGCAACATTGTTGAATTGTATAAAGAGGAAACCAACACCAGCCCCGATAAAAACATTTTTGTTCTGGAACCGCAGGCTGAAGCAACCGTTCCCGGTAAAAAATATCTGATAATCAGCCTGCTGGGAATTATTGCCGTTTATGCCGTCTGGTCCTTTTATAACAATCGCGAAATAGAAGACAATACTAATAATGTGCAGGAGTCTGTTTATCAGGAGGTTGCGGACGATATAAATCCGGAACAGCTGCCCTTGGTTGTGGAGGATTTTTCCGCCGGGTCGGCAACCAGTGAAGAGCCGACTGCGGAGGAAGAACTTCCCGTGATTGAGGTTGCTCCCGAAATGCCGAAAACGGATAGTCAGATAACGGTAACCAACGATTCTTTCGATGAACCGGAACCCTCCGTTAAAGAAAACGGGCAGCAGCAGGTTCTGCCGGAAGAAAAGACAGATTCGGATGAAAATAAAAATATTGATATGTCAAAGGGCGTCTTTGTCAGAGTCCTCAAGGAAACCTGGATTGAAGTCAAAGACAATGACAAGCTTTATATCAGTAAAGTTCTTCAGCCCGGAGATGTTTACAAGGTTCCCGAAGGTTCCGGCATGATTTTTTCGGCCGGCAAACCGGACGGCGTGGAAGTGCTGATTAACGGTGTGGTCACCCCGGTTGTCACCGCCGCCAAAAAGACCAATATACCGCTGGATAAATTTATAAATTCCGGCAATCTTTAGCTTGTGGCTTTCATGAAAGGAAAATAGTAGGTTTCGGCCTGCTATTTTCTTTGTTTAATATAAAGACGAAAAATAAATAAGGAAGAAGAATGAATTTTGTAGAAAAATTGGCCAATGTCGCCAATCGTTATGATGAATTGCAGGCGCTGGTTTCCGAGCCCGGCGTCAGTTCGGATGATTTGGTTCGGATGAACAAAGAGTTAGCCTCGTTGTCGCCGGTTGTTGAGGCTATTCACCATTATAATAAAATGGAACAGAATATGAATGACGCCAAGGCCATGATGGACGACGCGTCACTGGATAAGGAAATGCGTGAGCTGGCTGAGTCCGAATATTATGATTTGAAAGAAAAACTGCCGCTGTTGGAAAAAGAGATCAAGGTTTTGCTCCTGCCCAAAGACGAGGAAGACGAAAAGAACGCCATTCTGGAAGTCCGCGCCGGCACCGGCGGAGATGAAGCCGCTTTATTTGCCGCGGTTTTGTTTGAGATGTACCAGCGTTATTCGCAAAATATGGGATGGAAATTTGAAGTCAACGATGTGACGGAAAATGAACTCGGCGGCTACAAGGAGGCAACGGCCAAAATCACCGGAAAAGATGTTTTTGCCAAACTCAAGTTTGAATCCGGCGCGCACCGCGTGCAGCGCGTTCCGGTAACGGAATCCCAAGGGCGTGTCCATACGTCGGCAGCCACGGTGGCCGTCTTGCCGGAGATTGAAGAAGTGGATATGTATATTAATCCCGCGGATTTAAAAATTGACGTTTACCGGGCGTCGGGCGCCGGCGGGCAGCATGTCAACCGGACGGAATCTGCCGTGCGTATCACTCATATTCCGACCGGGGTCGTCGTGCAGTGTCAGGATGACCGTTCGCAGTATAAAAACAAGGAAAAAGCCATGAACCATCTGCGGGCCAAACTTTATGACATGCAAAAGTCTTCCATTGATTCGGCCTATTCCGAAAAGCGCAAGCTTCAGGTCGGTAGCGGCGACAGGTCCGAACGCATTCGTACCTACAACTATCCGCAGGGGCGGGTGACCGATCACCGTATTAATCTGACGTTGTATAAGCTGGACGAGGTTGTTTCCGGCGACGCGCTGGGCGAGATTATTGACGCGTTGGTGGCCGAGGATCAGGCGCAAAAGCTGGCGGAACTGGATTGATGTTTTAAGGACGCTCGCCGGAAAAGCGGCAGCCCGGTCACTGCTTCTGACAAAAATGTAGTGACAAAACTGTCATCAAATATATTTTTTAGCTTGAGAATCTCAGGCTATCTTTTATAATCAGCCTCAAAGAATATCAGAGGAAAGTTCATGCCTGCGCCGCAATTTGTTCATCTCCGCGTCCATACCGCCTATTCGTTGTCAGAAGGCGCGATGCTTGTGCCGAAATTAATGCACAAGCTTCATGACTTGGATATTCCTGCCATTGCGGTAACCGACACGGCCAACATGTTTGGCGGCAAAGCGTTTTCAAAATATGCTTCGGACGAGGGAATTAAACCAATCCTCGGCTGTCAGTTTTATTTGCGCAATCCGGATGCCGATGATGTTTTGAAGGCTCGCGGCCGGACAATCGAACCGGATAAAATTGTTTTGTTGGTAATGAATGCCGAGGGTTATGCCAACATTATGAAACTGATGAAGCGCTCATATCTGGATAATCCGCAGTTTAATGAAAAACCGCAGCTCAAAATGTCTGATTTGGAAGAGCTGAACGGCGGGCTGATTGCGCTGACCGCCGGCGTGGAGGGACAGCCGGGGCGTCTGTTGCTGGAAAACCGGACGGCGGAAGCCGAGCAGGCCGTTGTCAAACTCCGGGAAATCTTCGGCGATCGCTTGTATATGGAAATCTCCCGCATTGGGTTGGAAGAGGAGCGAAAAACAGAAGAAACATTTATCGACTGGGCGTATAAATACAATATTCCGCTGGTGGCGACCAACGAGGCCTTTTTCTTTGATGCTGATATGTATGAGGCGCACGATGCGTTGATTTGCATCGCTGCGGGAGAATATGTCGCCAATGACAACCGCAAAAAATATTCGCCCAACAACCGCCTGCGCAGTCCGCAGGAGATGATTGAGCTTTTTAAAGATTTGCCCGAAGCGGTTCAAAGCACGGTCAATATTGCGGCCCGCTGCAATTTTCTGTCCGAAAAAGTCCAGCCCCTGCTGCCGATTTTTGAATGCCCGGACGGCAAAACCCAGGATGAGTTTATTACGGAGGAAGCATATAAAGGGTTGGCCGAGCGCATGCATGACCATGTTTATTTTGAGGGCATGACCGCGGCGCAAAAGGACGAGCTTGACCGCAAGTATTACGCCCGTCTGGATTACGAACTGAGTGTTATCAAAAAAATGGGATTTCCGGGTTACTTTCTCATCGTTTCGGACTTCATCCGCTGGTCCAAAACACATGGCGTACCGGTTGGGCCGGGACGTGGTTCCGGCGCCGGCTCAATAGTCGCCTGGTCGTTGAAAGTTACCGATTTGGATCCGATTAAGCTTGATTTGCTGTTTGAACGTTTTTTAAATCCCGAACGCGTCAACATGCCGGATTTCGATGTCGACTTTTGTCAGGAAAACCGTTACAAAACCATAGAATATGTGCAGAATAAATATGGTTTTGACCATGTGGCGCAGATTATCACCTACGGCAAACTTCAGGCCAAAAACGTGATTCGCGATGTGGCCCGTGTCCTGCAGATGCCATATTCTCAGGCTGACCGCATTTCCAAAATGATACCGCCCGGCGTTCAGGGCAAAAACCCGACGTTGCAGGAATCCTTGGACCAGGTTCCCGAACTGGAAGAAATGCGTCAGACCGACCCGCAGATTAACAAACTTTTTGACATTGCCATGAAACTGGAAGGATTGTACCGCCAGTCAGGCATGCACGCGGCCGGCGTGGTTATCGGCGACCGCCCGCTGGAAGAACTGGTGCCGTTGTACAAAGATCCCAAGGCCGACATGCCGGTAACTCAGTATGACATGAAGTTTGTAGAAGAAACCGGACTGATTAAATTTGACTTTCTGGGGTTAAAAACGCTGACCGTCATTAAACGCGCTGTCGATTGGGTCAAAAAGGTTCACAAGATTGACCTGGATATTGAAAAAGTTCCTCTGGACGACAAGCAGACTTATGAAATGCTGCAGCGCGGCGACACCACGGCGGTGTTCCAATTTGAATCTCCGGGAATGAAAGATGTGCACAAACAAATCAAACCGGACCGTTTTGAGGATTTGATTGCTATTGTTTCGCTTTACCGCCCGGGGCCGATGGACAATATTCCGACCTATATCAAGCGCAAGCACGGCGAAGAAGAAATCACCTATCTGCATCCCGATTTGGCTCCGATATTGGATGAAACTTACGGCATCATGGTCTATCAGGAACAGGTTATGAAAATTGCCCAGGCGCTGGGTGGATATACCATGGGCGGCGCGGACAAACTGCGTAAGGTTATGGGCAAAAAAATGCGCGATGAAATTCCCAAACAGCGCAAAATGTTTACCGAAGGCGCCGTCGCTAAAGGCATAGACGAGGGGACGGCCACCAAAATTTTTGACCAGATGGAAAAATTTGCGTCCTACGGGTTTAACAAATCTCATGCGGCGGCATATTCGCTGGTTTCGTATCAGACGGCTTACCTCAAGGCGCATTATCCGGTTGAGTTTATGTGTGCGGTTATGTCTTTGGATATGACCAATGTTGACAAACTGATGCTCTATAAAGAAGAGTGCAAAAAAATCGGCTTTAAGGTGCTTCCGCCCGACATCAATCATTCCGGAGCCGATTTCTGCGTCGAAAACGGCAATATCCGTTATGCGTTGGGAGCCATCAAGAGCGTCGGCGCCGCCAATATGGAAGCAATAGAAAAAGAGCGTCTGGCTCATGGTCCGTATAAGGATATTTCCGATTTTATTCACCGGGTAGACGCCAAGCAGATAAACCGCCGTCAGCTTGAACAGCTGATTAAGGCCGGAGCCTTTGACAGTCTTGATAAAAACCGCGGCAAATTGTTTGCCAATATAGAAACGATTATGCAGCATATTGCTTCGGCAACCGAGCTGAAAACCAGTTCGCAGTCTTCGCTGTTCGGAACCGAGGAATTGCAGGCAAAAGTCAAACTGGCGGAAAAACCGGACTGGCCGGAGTTGGAAAAACTTAAGCTGGAGGCCGAGGCCATCGGCTTTTATCTGTCGGCGCACCCGTTGGACAGCTATTCCCGGGGCATTGAGCGTCTGGGTGTCAAAAAGTGCAGTGAAGTCTTCCACGGCATCCGCGTCGGAGATACGATTCGCGCCAAGCTGGCCGGCTGCGTCAACTCTTTCCAAAAGCGGATTTCCAAAAACGGCAATAAGTATGCGTTTCTTGAAATTTCGGACGGCACCAGCAATTTTGAAGGACTGCTGTTTTCGGAAGGACTGGTACGGTTTGAGGAAACCATCAATTCGGGGCTGCCGCTGCTGGTCAGCGTGACGATTGACAAGCAGGCGGAAGACGGCAATCCGAAGGTAATGATTAACAATGTCGAAACCTTGGACAAAGCCATTGCCGATGTTGCCAACGGGCTGGAAATCAGCTTAAATGATGTTTCCGTCGTTCCAAAACTGCACGAGATTCTCAAAAAAGATAGAAATGGCAAAAATAAAATATATATTAAACCGGATAACGACAATTGGGATATTCGGATAGAGCTGGCAGGCGGCTTTGCTCTTTTTGGCGATGTGCTGGGGCAGATACGCGGCCTTCCGGGAGTGACGACTGTAAAGGAAATTTAAAATGCGGCAGGAAAACAAATCGGAAGACAAAACTCTGCAAATGACCTGGTCGGGAATTTTGCTGGGGCCGTATATGCTGTTTATTGATAACACCAGAACCTTTTTCCGCCTGGGCGGATTTTATGCGCTGCTCCTGACTGTCGTTTCCATGCTGTTCAACGTCGGATATGCCTGCCGTTTTTCGGAAGAAGGCTGTGCCTATCAGACGTTGCAGCTGCTGATATCCCTGGCTGTCGGCGGCTTTATAATATTGATGTTTATGCGCCGTTGGTTAAAAATGACGATCGATAAGTCTGCCTGGAGCTGGCGTTTTGTTTTGCTTCCGGGAGTGCCTGATCTTAAACTGGCGGGAATTTCGCTCGCTTTTGTCCTGTTGAATGCGGTGGCGCTGGTTTCGATGTATTTGCTGGCGATAAGGGAGCCTAATCCTGACTGGCGGATTGAAGTGTTGTATTTCGGCGTCGTTTCTATCGGTTTTCTGGTTCCGTTTGCTTTGCTGCGTTTTTATGCTTTGTTTGCGGACGTTTCTCTGGAAGAAAAAATTCCGTCCCTGCGGCATTTGTGGCAGAGCGGCCGGGATAAAACGCTCAAAATCATGATGAGCCTGCTGTTTATCTGTCTGGTCGGCATTTTTTCCCAGTCGGCACTGAGCGGAGAATTGCTGAATATTGAGAATAAAAACGTTTTTTATATTCGTTTTTTTGCTGAATACGTTTATAATCTACTTATCCTGCTGATAACGTCGTTTTTTGCAAATCATTGCTATCTGCAGAAAGTTTATAGAGAGGGGTTACAACAAAATGACTGAAAAACAACCTGTACAATTAAACCTCCCGTTTTGGGAAACCGTGAAACGCAGTTTCATGTTTGTTTTAAAAAACATGAAAACCTATCTGAAAATTTCGGCGCCGGCGTTTGCTATCGTCGTGTACGAAATGCTCTGCGGCTTTCCGATACTCTGCAACATTAATCCGGAAAGCTGTACGCCCGGATTGGCGCAGCGCGGTTCGCTGGCATTGCTGTGGATTGTCTCTTTTGCGGTGACCATTGCTTTTTGCCGGGTTGTCGTGCTGAAAACGCCGGCGGATTATTTTTCCTTGGCGTTTCTGAAACGCGAATGCAAATATATTTTGTATAATCTGCTGCTTGTTGCGGCAATTATGCTTCCGGCTTTTCTGTTGATTGCGATTGTGGCGTTTATAGGCAGCTTCTTGGGAATGACGCAAAATTCTTTGGTGACGATAGGCATGTTCATTCCGCTGTTGCTGACGATTTATGCCGCGCGGCTGTTCTTGGTCTTTCCCGGAATTGCGGTGGATGATGCCGGTCTGACGATTCAGGAGTCCTTTCGGATGACCAAGGGCAATGCCAACAAAATTTTCTGGGCACAGATTATTATGATGCTGCCCTGCGGCTTTTTGCTGGTTTCTCTCAGCAGCGCATATATTCTGCTCAAGACGGACAATTACTTTGTCAATCTGATTTTTGTTCTGCTTTATATGGCTTTGTCGTTTTTGGATTCTTGCTTTAAGGCGTCGTTCTACGGTCATATTTATCAGTACTTCACATTTTACAAAACCCACGATGTTCCGTCAGAAGACAAATAGTCCGCATGACAACAAAAACTCCCGGCATTGTTCCGGGAGTTTTTGTTTGGATTGAGCGGGGCGAAAAAGTTTTTTCTGTTGCAAAATCGCTTTGATTTATTATCATAATTCCGTCGTTCGGTGAGCGGACGGCGGAGTGTCGAAGCTCCAAACAACAGAAAAAAGAACAACTCCTTAGATGGGGAGCCGGGGGAATAAGCGTGCCTGCACGACGAAGAACCCGGGCTGTTCTTGTGCAGTTCTTAACTCCCCGCCTTAACGTTGTTTAAGGCGGTTTTGTTTTACCCAAAACAAATATGGAGTTACAAAATGTCAAACAAAAGCGCAATGAAAAACCTGTCGGAAGCCCGCCGCACACTGGCACAACAGCTTCATGCCCTGCGGATATCCCGCCGGCTGACCATTGATGAAGTCCGTATCAAAACCGGAATACCCGGCCTTTTTTCAATATGTCCGAAGATTAACCCTCTGAATCATCTTTAATCCGCTCAATTTGAGCGCCGACGCCGCGAAGTTTTTCTTCCAGCTTTTCATAACCGCGGTCAAGATGATAAACACGATTGACGATAGTTTCGCCTTCGGCCACCAGGCCGGCCAGAATTAATGCAAACGAAGCGCGCAAATCCGTAGCCATAACCGGCGCCCCTGAAAGCTTTTTAACCCCGCGGACAATTGCCGAAGCATGACCGTGAACATTAATGTTTGCCCCCATGCGCAACAGTTCGGGAACGTGCATAAAGCGGTTTTCAAAAATTGTTTCCGTAATCATTGAAGCGCCTTCCGCCGTCAGCATTAAAGCCAAAAACTGAGCCTGCAAATCCGTCGGAAAACCGGGAAAAGGCTCGGTCATAATATCTTTGCCGACCAGAGTGCAGCCCTTGGCATCCACCAAAATGCTGTTTTCATTTTCGGTCACGCGCACGCCCATGTCGCGCAAAACCTGCATCGGACGTTTCAGGGTAGAGGGCAGGGCGTTGATCAGCTCAATTTTACCGCGGGTGATTGCCGCCGCCACGGCATAAGAACCGGCTTCAATACGGTCGGCGATAACCTTGTGTTTGGCACCGTGCAATTTGTCTACGCCGTCAATTGTCAAAACGGCGGTTCCGATGCCCTCAATCTTGGCGCCCATGGCATTCAGCAAATTTGCCAAATCACCGATTTCCGGCTCTTTGGCGGCGTTTTCCAAAACCGTACGCCCTTCGGCCAGCGTAGCCGCCATCAAAACATTGCAGGTCGCGCCAACCGAGACCATCGGAAAAATGATATGCGCCCCTTTAAGGCGTTTATCGACTTTGGCATGAATATAACCGTTTTTGATTTCAATGGATGCGCCCATTTGTTCAAGCGACGAGAGGTGAATATCCATCGGCCGGGCACCGATGGCGCAGCCGCCGGGAAGCGAAAGCTCGCATTTTCCGTAGCGTGCCAGCAGCGGGCCTAAAACATAATAAGAAGCACGCATTTTTCGAACATAATCATAAGGCGCCGTCAGGCTGGTTGCCTCTTTGGTCCGATAAGAATAAGTCTTGGACGGATGATTGTCGACAAAGTCGTCAAACTCGTCAATTTGGGTCCCGAGCTGTTCCAACAGGGCATTCATGGCCTTAATATCCGAGAGCATCGGCATATTGGTAAGCGTTACCGTTTCATCAGTCAGCAAACTGGCGCAAATAAGGGGTAAAGCGGCGTTTTTGGCTCCGCTTATATAAATTTTGCCTTCCAGACATTTTCCGCCGGTAATTTTAATTTTATCCATGATAGCCTCCTTTGGTTAATTCGGACGGGAATTTGACTTTTGCCGTTTGGCCTCCTCGCGTTTTTTCTGTTGTTGTTTCCTTTTTTCGAGGTTTTTCTGCAGAGCCTTGGCCTCGCGCTCAAAACGGGCATCTTTGCGGGAATTGTTTTTTCTTTCTGTCATTTTAGATCCTGATAAAGTGAGAATACACGGCTTATTTTACTTTTATCCCCATAAGATTAAAAAAATCATAAAAAAGCCAAAAAATACCTTGATTTTTACAAAATGATTTTGTATGTTACCACACGAATGACAAACAAGTCATGCCGCTGTAGCTCAGTGGTAGAGCACGTCATTGGTAATGACGGGGTCGCAAGTCCGATTCTTGCCAGCGGCACCATGAAAAAAGCCTCCTTAAGGGAGGCTTTTTTCATGGTAATGTAGCAAGAACGAATGGTTCATCGTCAAAATTAGGGGCAGGGAGTAAAAAAGTATCATAATGAGTACACCGAAGTTAAAATAAGTTAAGCACATAAAATCCGCACGCGCAAGCGGTAGTTTTCAAAATTTCT
>CASFLC010000073.1 GCA_949295475.1 uncultured Pseudomonadota bacterium | reverse complement strand
TCCAGTCTGAAACCTTCGGCTCCAAGCGCGGAAAGCAGTTTGAAGGTGCTGTTGTCAAAACCTTGTTTGGCGTATTTGGGATCAGTCACGGCTTTGGCGCCGAGGGCCGAAAAATATTTGCCGCTCCGGCTTTTGACCGGAAACAGCAGAGCTTCTTCCCGTCCGGCGACCCTGACGCGGAAAAATTCTTTGTCAACGCTGACGGATTCAAAAACGGCATCGGCGGGAACGTCGGTCATTTTCCCCCGGCTGTGCTGATATTCCAGTTCCTGAACAATCTGTTTGTTCAGCAAGGCGGTGGTTTTGTTTTGGGCGGCCGATTTTTTTACGGCTTTTTGCTGAGCTTTGTCTTCTTCTTTGGTGGTCGTTTTAAAACTGTAAGGATTAAAAGAAATTTGGCCGATTTGTTCTTTAATCAATCTGACGGCTTCTTGATGTTGTGTCGGATTTAGGGCGTTATAGGCCTCAATCAGGTGTTCGCGGTTTTGCGGGGAGGATACCGGGGCTGCGCTGAATTTTTGCATTTCGGCGCGGATGTCGTGCAGCAGTCGCAGGGTGGTTATTTCGTCTATTATAAGCGGCTTTTCTGTCATTTTAAGTTCTTTCCCGCAAGAGGATTTTATATCTTGTTTATTTAGTATAATAACATATTGTAAATATTTTGTTAAGCCCCAAAAAAGTGTTGCATTGCTCTTTTTTTTGTGATATAAATTTGTCCAAATTAACCAATTATTGAAAAATTATGAAGAAAACAAAAAAAAGCGCAACTATCCGCGCTGTTGAGATTATGAAACTGGCTTTTTTTGCAAATCGTTTCGGAATAGCGAAAAGTCAGTTGACCTGGGGAATTGTGGTTTCCGAAAATGAAGATGCTCAAGTGAGCATTTCTGCCGCGGTTCTCATTAAAGGAAAAAGCCTGTTCATTGATATTCTCAATGACCGGCTGACGCCGCTGATGAATATTTGCGGTTGCAAGTCCACCTCGTATGTTGCCGTTTTTAACCGGGTTCGTTCCGGGTATAAATTTACGGCCGGAAACGAGGCGGTTTTCCTGAGTAATGAACAGATAGAGAGGGTCTACCGCTCTAAATGTTATTCGGAAGCTTTGGCGGCTGAAGCAGCCAGGCTTAACAAGTAATCAAAAACCCCGACATCAAAAAGATGCCGGGGTTTTTGATTGCCTTGACAGGCAGAGGTCGGGCAAATTTTTGCACCGTTTCAAGTTAAATTAAAAAATTTTTTGAACATTGAAGAGAATGTTTGCGTTATAGGTTGCAGATGGAGCAATTGTCAAAGAAAGGAGCTTTTTATGAAAAAATTTTTTGTTTGTCTTGCGTTGTTCTGCGTTTTCAGTTCTTCCGTCTCAGCCCGTCCTTTTCATCATTGGGAGCATCGTCCGCATTCCGGTCCGGCTCCGGTCGTCGTGCACAGAACGCACCATGTTTATTCCGGGGAGCCGTGGGCCGTGTTGGCCTCCGGTCTTGTCGGTTTTGCCGCCGGTTCGGTTATGGCATCTTCAACACCGGCGGTTTATTCCGTAACCGTGCCGGAGGACAAACAGTGTTTTGCCGTGGTTTCAAAATCAAACGGTTCGATTACACAGCATTGTCTGAGCGGCAACAATCAGGTTTTGTATGTTGAATAACTTTTATCAATCGGCTCGTTTGATTTCCTGAATCCGTTCAATGGCAAAGGTACGCTGCTGGTTGCGCTGCGTGCAGTAAGCCAGCAGGTTTCCTTCGCGAATATGCAGCGGGACAATAATGCGGCGAGAGGTTTCTCCGCTGGTTTTCAGGTAAGTGATTTCAAGCTTGCTGCGGGTGTCGGCGGCTCGGTTGAGCAGTTGCATTTTATTAAACGGCGAGAGGTGTCCCCGGCCGAGGTAAAGGTTCATGAATTCACCGATACGGCTGTCCGTCAGAATATGACGGGGCGACAGCGGTTTTTTGAGGCTGATGCCGGCAAAGGACGTGCAACGGCTGAGTGCGACATATAATTGTCCGGTTGCAAAAGTGCCGCTGCCGATGTCAATTTCGACGTTGTCAAAAGTTTTGCCCTGGCTTTTATGAATGGTGACGGCCCAGGCCAGTCGAAACGGAAACTGCGTGAAAGAGCCGACGACATCCGAAATAATTTCGCTTCCTTCCAGCCGGTATTTGAAAATCTCCCAAGTATAAGGAAAGACATCAACCGCCCGGCTCGCTTCCCTCAGGCGTATTCTGACGTAGCGCAGGCGGCCGTCGCTGTCGGTTTTGATTTCTTCGATATGGCCGACGCTGCCGTTGACCCAGCGGTTTTTGAGATCATTGTTCAAAAACATAACTTGAGCGCCGAGTTTGAATTCAAGCTTTTCGGCAGCCGGATAATATTCCGGGCTGAAGGCGCCGTCGATGACGGCCTGTGACGAATAAAGCGTTCCGGCCAGCTTGTCCAATCCCGCAAGGTTGATTTGATCGGCCTGGCGGTTGGTGGTGGTCAGGCTGATGCGGAAGTTGTCCGCGTCAGCGGCAGCCGCGTTAAGCCGGCTGTTTAGCAGCCTGATATCTGCCGGGGTGGCGCTGTTGTCGCGAATACGGCTCAGCAGCTCGATAAATTCCACGTCCTTTTGACGATAGATTTTCGTCAGTTCGATAACTTCCAGCGTAATGGCCCGGAAAGCATCGGCGCTGAAAAAATACGGCGAGGCATAATGTTTGCCGAAAAATTCCTGCTCCTGAGGCGAGACAACGGGCGGCAACTGATACAGGTCGCCGACAAAGACCATTTGCACGCCGCCGAAAGGTGCGCCTTCTTCGGGACCGTACAGGCGTAAAAAAGCGTCAATGCAGTCCAGAATATCGGCACGCAGCATGGATACTTCGTCAATAACCAGCGTTTCGAGTTTTTTGTAAATTCGTTTGGCGCGCGGCGAAAATTCAAAGGAAGTAATTTTTTCAACGCTGATATTTATCGGAAATCCGAAAAAACGGTGTACGGTCTGGCCCCGGACATTTAATGCGGCTACGCCGGTCGGGGCAATAATGACCATGTTTTTTCGGCAGTTGTCCCGGCAGTATTCCAGCAGCGTCGATTTTCCGGCACCGGCTTTACCGGTGATAAACAGGTGTTGGCGGCTGTTCTCAATGATGTCAAAAGCTTTTTTGAAATCGGCGTTGATGTCTAGTTGTTTGGGCATGACTTTTCTGATTGTAAAATTATTTTCCGATGATAACATATTTACGGGTGCTAACAAGGAGAATTTTGAATTATGCCACAGGACGAGCAGCGACTGATTGCGATAGAAACGGCATTGGCCGAACAAGAAAGAATGTTGGAAGATCTTAATCAGGTCATTATTGAACAAGGCAAGACAATTGATCGTCTGCTGAAACAGCAGCGTTATCTGCTGGACGTGGTGCAGGCTGATGCGGTTAAGCCGCAAAGCGAAGAAACCCCGCCGCCGCATTATTAAAAAATATTCGGCGTCTTGACTGCGCGGGAGAATCTATTATATTAACAGGTGCTGTTGGAAGGGAAAAAACATGGATTTGGACGCTCTGTATAAACTGACGCACGGCTTGTATGTGCTGGGAGCCGATGATAACGGCCGACCGGTGGGCAGTCTGGTGGATGCGGTGATGCAGGTGGCGAACAAGCCCGTGGCGATAGCTTTGTCCTGCAACAACGGCAGTTATACCAAAGAATGTATTGAAAAAAACGGCGAGTTTTCGTTATCGGCTTTGTGTAAGACGATTAATCCGTTTGTTATTGCAAATTTCGGTTTTCAGACCAGCCGCAATGTTGACAAGTGGAATAATGTGCCGTCGTTTGAGCGGGACGGTTTGCCGTATATCGAGGACTATCTGGCAATTTTCAGGTGCCGGGTTATTCATACATATGTTTTGGAAAGCAATACCATGTTTGTGGCCGAGGTTGTTGCCGCCGAGGCGGGAAAAGACGAGGAGCCGCTGACATATCTGGACTACCGTTCTTACTTTAAAAAAGACGTGATGGACAGTTTTTCAAAATTTAAAGAAGCTGAGAAAGGAAAAAAAATGGCTGATACTGAAGGTAAAAAATGGGTCTGCACGGTGTGCGGCTATGTTTATGACGGCGATGTTCCCTTTGAGGATCTTCCCGAAGACTGGGTTTGCCCGCTGTGCGGCGTCGGTAAAGAACTTTTTGAATTGCAGGAAGTTTAATCGGATAATCCCGGAAACAATCCGGGATTATTTTTTTGACTTTTGCCATGTTAGCTATTCATGAATGATTATGTTCTCCGCCGGTGTTTCGTTCAGTTTGAGACGCCGAGCCAGATACGGCAGCGTTTTTCCCTGAAACAGCACCGAAATTATGACCAAAAAGAAAATCAGGTTAAATATATATGCCGCATTGGGAATATTCTCAAGGAGAGGGTATGTCGCCAAAATAATCGGAATGGCGCCTTTGAAACCGGCCCAGCTGATAAAAAACTGTTCCTGCCAGGAAAAGCCGCTTTTGATCAGACAGCCGAATACGGCCAGCGGGCGCGCAACAAACATCAAAAACAGGGCGCTGGCAAATCCTGCCGGCATGACGGATATGAGTTCGTGCGGATTAACCAAAAGTCCCAAGACCAAAAACATGCTGATTTGCATTATCCACGACAGAGAATCCATAAAACGCATCAAATGCCGGCGATATAAAAAGGCATTATTGCCGAGTATGATACCGGCTATATAAACGGCTATAAAGCCGCTGCCGCCGGCCAGCTGAGTGAGGCTGTAAATCAGAAAGACGATGCTGATGCCGTAGACGGGGTAAAGACCGGGATAAGGCAGGCAGGAGTTTTGCAGCAGATAAACGGCAAGACGCCCCAAGGCCAGCGCAAAAATAATGCCGATGCTCATTTGCTGTATGAAAAAAGCAATCAGCGATCCGCTGCCGGTTGCCGGATTGTTAATCCAAGTGATGGCGGCTATTGACAGAAAAATGGCCATCGGGTCGTTACTGGCGGATTCAAATTCCAAAATGGATTTTAAACGTCCCGGAAGATAGAGGTTGGAATGGCGCATGGCGACAAATACCGCCGGCGCGTCGGTTGACGAAACAATGGCGCTGAGCAGTAAAGCAATTTCAAGCGGAAGCCTGATGATGTAATAAGCGCCGACAAATAAAAACAGCGCAGTCAGAACAACGCCGAGCGTTGCCAGAAGTCCGCCCCGAAAAAGCTGACTTTTAACCGTGTTCCAAGAAGTGTAAATTCCGCCGTTGAACAAAATGAAAATCAGCGCCACCGTGCCAATATAGTTTGTCAGCCGGGAATCCTGAAAGTTGATGCCGCCGGGACCATCAACACCGGCCAGCATTCCGACTGCCAGAAAAAACAACAGCGAAGGTATGCCGAACCGATCCGAAATTTTGTTGGCATAAACACAGAGAAGCAGGAGGACTCCCGCAATGGCGATATAAATATTCAAATTCATTCTTTTCCTGTTTTTTATATAGTTACGATTTGTATTTTGTGCAGTCTTGAAAATATTTTTGCAGTAAATATATACGGATTTGCTTAAATATCGCTTAAAATTCGGAGAAAATGCAAATGTCGAAAGATGATAAAGTTACCGCTAAAATGCACCGAATGCCGCAACTGGGAGAAAAAGCGCCGTCATTCAGGGCGCAGACAACCAAGGGAATTGTCAATTTCCCGAAAGATTATGCCGGAAAATGGGTGGTTTTGTTTTCTCATCCGGCTGATTTTACGCCGGTTTGCACTTCGGAAGTCGCGTCGTTTGCGGCCCTTCAGGATGATTTTGCAGCTTTGAACGCCGAATTGCTGGGATTGTCGGTGGACAGCGTGAGTTCCCATCTGGCCTGGGTTAAAAATATTGAGGATAAGATTTCTTTCGGCGCTTATCGAGGACAGAAAATTGATTTTCCGATTATTGCCGATATGAAGATGGACGTAGCAAAAAAGTACGGTATGATTCAAAATGCTTCCAGCGATACCAAGGCAGTGCGCGCCGTCTTTATTATTGATCCGCAGGGAAAGGTGCGGACGATTTTGTATTATCCGCTGTCAACCGGGCGTAATTTTGCTGAAATAAAAAGAATTTTGGAGGCGTTACAAATCAGCGACGAATATCAGGTGGCAACGCCGGCTGACTGGGTGCCCGGAGCGGCCGTTCTGGAGGGCGCCCCGTTGAATCTTTTCGAAATGTCCGAAAGACAGGCCAAGATGGGGGAGCCGGAGTGTCAAGACTGGTTTTTCTGCACAAAGGAGCTGCCGCCTCATTAGTCAGCTGACGCGGAGCAGCTGGTTCCAGTCTGTGGTATAAGCAGGACTTTTAAGATCGCGTTTGAGGAAGGCCCGGGGTCGTTTGGGTTGAACTGCAAAATAGACGGTATGGCGTCCGAATCTGTTGTTGATGCAGTCAAAGGCTTTCATCAGCCGCCGGTCGCGTTCGGTTTGTCCGGCATCCGTCAGCCAGTTTGTTTGTCCTGCGCCGCGTTTTTCCAATCCGATCAAAGTTACACCGGCTCTTTTGTACCAGCAGTCGGGGCGGTAAATCTGTTCCAGTCCCCGGGAGGCCGCGCTGATGAAGGCGGCGGTATTGTCTCCGGGCTGGTCAAGGCTTATCAAAACGGCAGAATTGTATTGCGGGTGCAGACGGTTAAAGCGGTTGGAATGCAATTCTACCCAGATTCCGGAGGCCAAAGCCCGCATTTGACGCAAACGCAGGCAGGCACAGTCGGTGAATTCGGCCAGATTGGCGAGGAGTTTGTCTTTATTTCGGATTTCAAATTCAAAACTTCCGCTGGAAATGACGGACTGTCTGTTTTCTCCGTCATCGGCAGACAGACAGGGAATTTGCCGGAGTTCAAGCACGGTTTTTTCCAGGGAAATACCAAATTTTTGTCGCAGCATCGGCAACGGCGCGTTAATTAGGTCCAGAGCGGTGAAAATTCCCAAAAAGTTGAGTTTTGAGGCCGTTTTTCGGCCAATTCTCCAAATGTTGCCGATTTCGGTTTCGGCAAGCGTTTCTTTTATCATCTCAGGCTCGGTCAGACGGCAAAGGCTAAAATTGCGTTTGGCCAGGGAGGCCGCTATTTTGCAAAGGGTTTTGGTGCGGGCGATGCCGATGGAAACGGGGATGCCGATCTGCTGTAAGATGTCCCGCCGCAGGCTTCCGGCCAGTGCAAATAAGTCCGGCGTGTCCCGAATTTGGGCGAAGGCCTCGTCAATTGAATAAATTTCCAAGCAGCCGAAACGGCTGCGCAGCAAATTCATTACCCGGGACGAAATGTCGGCGTAAAGTTCGTAATTTGAAGACAAGGCTACGCCGTCATTGAGTTTGAGCAGATTTTCTATTTTGAAAAAAGGGCTGCACATGGCAATCCCGACGGCTTTGGCTTCTGGCGAACGGGCAATGACGCAGCCGTCGTTGTTGGAAAGAACGACAACGGGGCGGTTGCGCAGCCGGGGCTGAAATATTCTTTCGCAGGAAACGAAAAAGTTGTCGCAATCTATTAAAATAAACATTATTCCAGCTTTCTGATGACGGCGCTGACCACACCCCAGAGTTTGATTTCTTTACTGCGGCCGGGCAGTCGGACGACTTTGAACTCAGAATCCTTTTCAATAACGGCCAGCTGTCCCGGCTGCGGCAAAAGAGACCGGTCAACAGCCAGAATGTCGCCGTCAAAAATCCCTTCCCGATACAGAGCATTTCCCTGCATTTTTACGAAGTATGTAGCCGCCGGATGAGTAATCAGCAGGCGGTTGATATCCAGGTTGTTTTGCCGGTAATCCGAAGC
>CASFLC010000072.1 GCA_949295475.1 uncultured Pseudomonadota bacterium | reverse complement strand
GAGAATGAGCATTTCACACCTGGCCGCCAAAATGGAAATCAAACGTCTGGCCGAATTTATTTGTCCCGAATAACGGCTGATAAGTCGCGCTTTATACTTGCGTTCGGCTTTGTCCGTGCTAAAATCTCCTTTATAAAAACAGCAGTTGATTAAGGAGATATAATGATTAAAACCATTGCCACCACCCCGTACGACGACCAAAAAATGGGGACGGCCGGTTTGCGCCGCAAGTCAAAAGTCGTCATGCAGCCCAACTATGTCGAAAACTTTATGCAGAGCATCTTCAACACCATTGGCGACCTGCGCGGAAAAACTTTTGTTGTCGGCGGTGACGGAAGGTATTACAATGACATTGCCATTCAAAAAATTATCAAAATGGCGGCGGCAAACGGCGTTGCCAAATTAATCGTCGGGCAGAACGGCTTCATTTCGACACCGGCCGGTTCCAACGTTATTTTGAAAAGCCATGCGAACGGCGGGTTTATCCTCTCCGCATCACATAACCCCGGCGGCCCCGACGGTGATTTCGGCATCAAATATTCCAACGAAAGCGGCGGACAGATTCCCAGCCAAATCAGCGATAAAATTTATCAAAACACCAAAACCATTACAGAATACAAAATTTGCGACATTCCTGACATTGATCTTTCCAAACTCGGCGTTCAGAATATTTGCGGAATGACCGTGGAAGTGATAGATCCGGTCAAAGATTACGTCGAAATGATGCAGCAGATTTTCGATTTTGCGGCCTTAAAGAAACTCTTTGCGGCCGGTTTCACCATGCGTTTTGACGCCATGAACGCCGTAACCGGCCCCTATGCCGTCCGGATTTTTGAAGAAATTCTGGGCGCCCCAAAAGGCACGGTTGTCCATGCCGATCCCTTGCCGGATTTCGGTGGTTTGCATCCTGATCCCAATCTGGTTTATGCCAAAGAACTGGTTGACTTTATGAACTCGGACAAAGCGGCCGATTTCGGTGCGGCCAACGACGGCGACGGCGACCGCAACATGATTTTGGGACGGCGCTTTTTTGTCACGCCCAGCGACAGTCTGGCCATCATTACCGACAATTTTCAACTGATTCCCGCATACAAAAACGGCATTTACGGCGTAGCAAAATCAGCGGCGACATCAACGGCGGTCTCCCGCGTGGCTCAGGCACACAATATCGGTTATTATGAAGTGCCGACCGGCTGGAAATATTTTGTCAATCTGATGGATTCCAAGCGAATTACGTTTTGCGGCGAAGAAAGTTTCGGTACGGGATCTTCCCACATCCGCGAAAAAGACGGCATCTGGGCGGTATTGTTCTGGCTCAGCATCATCGCCGCCACCGGCAAATCGGTCGAACAGATTACCCGGGAGCACTGGGCCAAATACGGACGCAGTTATTACATGCGTTTTGACTTTGAAGGCCTTGACACGGGTGTTGCGGACAAACTGATGGCCGATCTCGAAAACAAACTCCCCTCGCTCAACGGCAAGAGCATCAGCGGTTTCCTGATATCTTCCGCCGCACCGTTTGTCTATAATGATCCGGTTGACGGCAGCTCCACCAAAAACGGTTTGATTATATCTTTCGCTGACGGATCGCGTATCGTTTACCGCTTGTCGGGAACCGGCTCCAGCGGAGCAACTTTGCGTGTCTATCTGGAAAGATACAGCAAAACGGATTTAGACAACGAACCGCTGAAAATGCTTGAGGAAATCCTCAAAATTGCCCTGGAAGCGGCGGAAATTCCCGAAAGGACAGGAAAACACCAAGCCGATGTCATTACCTAAAAAGTCCATATTCAGTTTCGTTCTGGCCGGCTTGTCGGCCCTGGCGCCAACCGGGGCCGAAGCTGGTTTATACGGCTTCACCCTGCCGCATCCTTATACTTATGAGGAAGAACTTTTGGATATTGACGTCCCGCCGCTGCATATCCCAAACTATCGCAGCTTGATGCGTGACAACCTGCTGATGCTCATTGATTATGCCAAAGCGGTTAAGCCTGATTTTAAAATCGTAGCGCACGAAGGCGTCAATCTGCTTCACAAAAGCCTCTGGGAACATCATCTGGACGGATACAATGAAGCACGCCGCAAAGGCATAAATGCCGATGACCCCTCTTTTCTGGAGCGTCTGAAAAAACAGCATCCGCAAATGGAAACCTTTGCGGGAACGCCGGCCTACCGCTATCTGAACAGCTTGGACGCCATTGCCGTCAACAATTTATATTGCGGCAAACGACCGCTTCCGGAACACATTGCCGAAGCGGGGCTTCCCGTTATTGCAATTGACCGTTGTGCCACCGACCGGGACTTGGACAAAGCCATTGTCAGCTCTGTTGTCGACCGTCGGCTGTTTTATGGCTTTACCGATCCGCAAAACGCTTTTAACAACATCAGCAGTCAACCGGTAATCAACGAAAGCGCCAAAAATGTCGACAACATTCGAAAAGCCGCAAATTTTTTGCTTCTTAACGACGACCGTAAATTTGCCGATAAAAACGAATTCATCGAAGCCGTCAGAAACAGCAATTTTGACATAATTGTCATTACGCCGTTATTTCGCCACAACCAGCGTTTTTCGAATCAGGAAATCCGCAGTATGAAATTCAAAAAAAACGGCACACAAAGAATTCTTCTGGCAGAAATGAATGTTTCCGAAGCCGATGCTCTGAGCTACTATTGGCAGCATAAATGGAAAATCGGCAGTCCGGACTGGCTGGTCCGTCAATCCTTTGTCAACGATGCCGGATACATCACCAAATACTGGACGCCTGAATGGCAAAAATTAATGTCCGGTTATTTTAAATCAATTATAGACAACGGCTTTGACGGCGTCTTTTTTACCGGCATAGACAACCACCGTTATTTTGAAAAACAAACCCCGCTTGAGTAATGCCCATGAATGAGCTTGAAGTTTTAGACATTTCCCGCGATGCGGTCTTCACCCTTCTCAAAATCGTCACGCCGATTTTGCTGGTGGCGTTATGCGTCGGTTTAATTATCGGTATTTTTCAGGCTCTGACGCAAATTCAGGAAATGACTTTGGCTTTTGTTCCCAAAATCATTGCCGTATTTGTCACCATCATTCTGCTGTTTCCCTTCATGCTGGGACAAATGCAGACATTGACGGAAAACCTGTTCTCCAAAATCAGCGGAGGCGGATGACCCGGATGCAGCAGCTTATCAGCCTGAACCTTTACCATTTTCTGATGGTCTTTTTGCGACTTGGCTCGGCGTTGATGATAATGCCGGGCTTTACGACGTCTTATGTCAGCACGCAGATCCGCCTGTCGGCGGCGCTGGCCCTTTCGGTCGTTATGGTACCGGTTGTCGCGCCGCACCTTCCCGAAGCGCCCCAGACGCTGGCGGATTTTTTCCGTTGCATTGCTTTTGAAATTACCGTCGGTATTTTTTTGGGAGTCGTGATGCAGGTCATGTATTCGGCGCTTAATCTGGCGGGAAATTTTGCCGGCCAGGCCATCGGCTTCAGCAACGCCCAGATTTTTGATCCGGCTTTTCAGACGCAGTCGATTGTCTTGGAAACATTTTTAAGCCTGACGGCCTTGACCGTAATTTTTTTAACAGACTTGCATCATCTGATGCTGGGCGCGGTTGTAGACAGCTATCATATTTTTCCCGTCGGCGGAGAAATGCCTTGGAGCGATTTTGCAGACGAACTGAGCTCCGACTTAAATCAGGCATTCATAACCGGATTCAAGATCGGAGCGCCGTTTATCGCCTTTACCATCGTCTTTTACGCCGGCATGGGACTTGTTTCGCGCCTGATGCCGCAATTAAACATCTTTTTTCTGTCACTGCCGTTACAGATTTACCTCGGGCTCGGGCTGCTTTTCATTACCCTGCCGATAATGATAATGTGGTTCATCCGGTATTTTGAAAACGGCCTCAACCGATTTTTGCATTAAGGACGGAGGAACATGGTCGCACCGGAAGACGAAGACGAAGCCTCCAAAACGGAAGAACCGTCCGAACGAAAAATAAGCAAAGCCAAAGAAGAAGGCGATGTAGCAATCTCACAGGATGCCAAAAGTTTTATCATGCTGCTGGGCATGTTGTTTGTCGTCTGGCTACTGGTTCCCCTTATGGCAAAATGGTATTACCTGCTTTCGGTACGCTTTATCGAAAACGCCGGACAAATCTCCGTAGATGCCGAAAATTTCAAACTTCTTCTGAAAGACAGCGTTTTGGGAGTATTCAAAATCATGGCTCTTCCGTTTACGATTTTCATGGTTTTGGGAATATTCGCCAGCATCGCCCAAACCGGTTTTATCTATGCCCCCAAAAAACTGGAGCCCAATTGGAACAAGCTTAACCTTTTTGCCAACATTGTCAATTTCATCAACATGAAAAAGATTGTCGAAAGCATCAAGGGAATTATCAAAATCGCGGCTATTGCCTTTGTGGCAATTCTGGCGCTCAAGCCCTATTTGGCAAAAGCGGAACTTCTGCCGACAATGGACACCGTCGGCATTTTGAAATTTATTCACAAAATGGTCGTTTTGCTTTTGTTTACGGTTGTGATAGCGGTCCTGATTATTGCCGTTGCCGACTACGCCTACCAGAAATACACCCATTTGAAAAAACTGCGGATGACCAAACAGGAAGTCAAAGACGAATATAAACAAATGGAAGGAGACCCGCTGGTCAAATCGCGCATCCGTCAGGTGCGCATGGAGCGAGCCCGCCACCGTATGATGGAAAACGTCCCCAAGGCCGATGTGGTCATCGTCAACCCGACCCACTATGCGGTTGCGCTTGAATATAAAATGGAAACCATGGACGCCCCAAAAGTCACCGCCAAAGGCGTTGACAACGTTGCGCTGAGAATCAAGGCTCTGGCCGAAGAAAACGATGTGCCCATTGTCGAAAACCCGCCGCTGGCCCGTGCTCTGTTTGCGTCAACCGAATTGGACCAGACCATTCCGCAGGAACATTTTAAAGCCGTTGCAGAGGTAATTGGATATGTTATGCAGCTCAAAAATCAACAATAGACCGGACAAACTTTTACAATCCCGTCTGATATCCCTGGCTTTCTCGTTGGTCGGACTGACGACGGTGCTGATTTTGTTTTTCTTATACCCGGAATATCATCTTTATCTGATTGCGCTCAGCGCCCTGCTGGCCTCATTATGCCTGATTCTGACCATCAAAACGCTTAATGCCGGAGAAGAGGCCATCAGCTATGGCGGTTTTGCCAACGAGATAATCCGCCACGACTTCAAATGCCGCCGGATAGAAAATTCCCTGGGTGAAGCGGTCATTCAAAATGCGGCGGCGGAAGATTTGCTCGGACGTTTTCCTGCGCTTGAGTTTCTGGAGCGTCGTCTGACGGACAGCAACAGCAACAAAGCGGCCTTCCATCGCCTGCAAACGGCCTGCCAAAACCTCACCCCCGGCCGGGAAACGCTTTCGCTCACTCTTCATCCAAACGACGGCAGGCTGTTTCTGGAAACGGAATGGTTTGAGATCTCCGTACGCCCCATATACTTGAAAAAAACCGACATTTTTGAAGGCCCCTTCTCAATCAAAAAAATCAAAAAAGAAACCTATCTTTACTGGAGTTTCAACAATGTGACCGCCGCCCGTAATATGGATGAAGTGTTTCACAACGAATGTCGCTCGCTCCATGATTTTATCGACGATCTGCCGATAGGGCTTTATAGCACGGACAAAGAATACAAGCTGGAATATATCAATCACAATCTGGCCGAATTTCTGGGTATCAGCGAAGAACAGGCCGTTGGTCGGCTGCTGCCGGAATTTCTCGCCACCAACTCGGTGCTTCCCGAACACCGCGACTTCTGGCAGGGCGGGCTTTACTTTGTCAAAGCCGGAGGACAAACGGCCCCTGCCTATGTGTTTCAAAAAAGCTACCGCGAAAACAATTTATACAAAATGCGCGGCGCCGTTGTCAGCAGTCTGCCCGGCAGTCCCGAAATACAACAACATCTGGAACAGGCACGGGACAAAATCAGCTGGCTGTTTAACAATGCGCCGGTCGGCATTGTGTTCATCAATACCGAAGGAATTATTTCGGAATGCAATCCTCAGGCGGCGTTTTTCTTGCACCACGATGTAAACGGATTGCGCGGCACGGCATTGTTTAACCTGATAGACTGCAGCGAACGCAGTGCCTTCCAAAAACATCTGGAAGAAGTAAAAACCGCCAAAGCGGCTTCAGTCTCGGCAGAATTGCACCTCAATCCGGAACGCAAAGACGAAGTCACCAGCACCTACATCAGCAGCATGCGCCGCTTCCACGGCACGGCTGACGAAACCATCTCCGGTTTTGTACTTTATATGACAGACGCCACCAAACAAAAAAATCTTGAACTTCAGTTTGCTCAGGCGCAAAAAATGCAGGCCGTCGGGCAACTGGCCGGAGGCGTGGCTCACGATTTCAACAATCTGCTGACCGCCATGATTGGTTTTACTGATTTGCTGTTGCAGCGCCACGGCGTGGGAGACCCCTCTTTTGCCGATTTGATTCAGATAAAACAAAACGCCAACCGGGCAGCGGGACTGGTTCGTCAGCTGCTGGCCTTTTCGCGCAAACAGCCATTGCAGCCGAAACTGATAGACGTCACCGACAATTTTGTGGAGCTCAGCCACATGCTCAAACGTATCCTCGGTGAAAAGATAACCCTCAAATTTCATCATGGTTCCGATTTGGGCTACATTAAAGTTGATCCGGTGCAATTTTCGCAGGTCATCATAAACCTTGCCGTCAATGCTAAGGACGCCATGGGGGGCTGCGGCACGCTGACCATCAGCACAACCGCCCGGGTCATGACGGAGAGCTATCGTTTTGGTGATGACATTGTTAAACCCGGGGAATTTGTGGTAATAGACGTCACCGATACCGGTTGCGGCATTCCGCCGGAAAACCTCAACCGGATTTTTGATCCCTTCTTCTCCACCAAACAAAACGTCGTCGGTTCCGGCACCGGATTGGGGCTGGCCATGGTTTACGGAATTGTCCGCCAGACCGAAGGTTTTATAAAAGTAGAAAGCGAAGTCGGCAAAGGCACGACGTTTTCCATCCACCTGCCCCGTTTTGAGGCCGACAGCGAGGAAGAAAACAACAATGACGAGAGCGAAATCGTCACCGCAAAAGACGGTTCGCCGATTCTCACCGTACAGGAAAAAATTGCCGCGCCGCTCAACATCAATCAAAAAATCATTGTCGGACTGAATGTTTCAAATACCATTGACCGCTCGCACACGGCCGCGCGCAGCAACGAAAACATCCGCATCCTGTTTGTGGAGGACGAAGACGCGGTCCGCACCTTTGCCGTCCGGGCTCTGAAGAAAAAAGGATACGATATTACCGGCTGCAATTCGGCGGAAAACGCGCTGGATTGCATCGCCGGCGATTCGAACTACCGCCTGTTGATTACCGACATGGTGATGCCCGGCATGAGCGGCGCCGAACTGACCAAAATCGTCAAAGAAAAAATTCCCGGCATTAAAGTCATTTTGGCATCCGGCTATTCGGAAGAAATCGTCCGTCAGGAGCTGGATAATTTCGAAGACTTCGATTTTATTACCAAGCCTTATAGTCTCGGCGACTTGACAGCAAAGGTTTTTGATGTCTTAAATAAGGATTAGCATGACTCAAAATCGCACAGACATCAGCCAGCTGACGCTGGATTTTCCGCATCGTCCCAGTTTGGGCAGAGAAGACTTTATGGTCGCCCCTTGCAATCGTGAAGCCGTTTCGCTGATAGACAACTGGCCCGACTGGCCATACTTTGCCGTTTGCATATATGGACCTGAAGGTTGCGGGAAAACGCATCTGGCTAATGTTTTTGCCAATAAAGTCGCCAACCTGACCAATTACCCGTATAAGATTCCGTTCATCAAAGCCGCGGCGGTTTCGCTGGAAAACATCCGTTCCTTGTTTGACGCGCACAACTGTCTGGTGGTAGAAGAACTGCAGGCGGACATTAATCAGGAAGCCCTGTTTCACCTGTATAACCTTTATCGCGACGAAGGAGGAAACGTCCTCGTCTTATCAGAACAGGCACCGGCCAGAATCAACTTTACTCTGCCCGATTTGCGCTCCCGGATGAACATCGTACCAACGGCGGAAATCAAAGAACCTGATGATGAACTTTTGTCCGCATTGCTGGTCAAACTGTTTACCGATCGTCAAATAACGCCTTCCCCGGAATTGATAACCTATTTGCTGAACAACATGCGCCGTTCCTTTGCCTATGCCCGCAAAGTAGTGGCAGAGATTGACGCCATATCGCTGGCGCGCAAACGGGCCGTCACTGCATCTATCGCCAAAGAAGCCCTTGCCGCTCTTGACAGCAACACCCAGAGAGATTTGTTTTCAGACTGACCCCGTAAAAAAATTACACCATCCCCCGGAAATCCGGAATATTCCGAATTTCCGAATTATCCCACCGGCTTATCTTAATCTCTGTTAAATAACCCGCTTAAAACGCGAGGAAACAACGAACGCGGTAACTGTAATCCTTATTGCTAAGGTTGCCGCCGTCGTACAGGCCGTCGGACGGGGCCGCAACCCACACGGTGAAGTTGGTAGCGCCCTCGGACGAAGACCAGTACCAATTGCTGCTAAGTTGCGCCTTCGACAGCTTTTGAAGCCCTAAGTTAATAGCCCCGTAGCTAAGACTCATTACGTATAACTCTCCTCCTGCCGGTAAATACCAGCCGTTGGATCCAGTACCGCTGGAGACGGGCTTATAAGTGTTACAATACTCCGCCGCCGGATGTGATTGACTGTCATTTATTAAACATTGCGTATTTGCTGCGCCATTAAAATCTGATCGTGCTTGTAAATAACTCATATTTGTTAAACATGATACATCGTAACCGTAACCGCCCCATTCGGTCATCGTTTCTGTTAACGCTACCGCAAACCTCGTCGAACCGACGGCATAAGCCACAATACCGACCGGTGTCTTGCTTAGAATAACACTGTCCGATACAGTTCCGTCGGAATACAAAATCATTCCCACTTCTATTTGTGTCTCCATACAAAAGTACTTGCTGCTGTCAAACGGACAGACCAGGCTTTCCATGCCGTCACAATCCGAGG
>CASFLC010000071.1 GCA_949295475.1 uncultured Pseudomonadota bacterium | reverse complement strand
GTGGCTGTGCCTGTTGCGGGCGGGGAGGCTGCGCCGCTTGCTGAGACATTTGCGGACGAGGCTGCTGGATCTGATTTTCATTCATGGCCTGATCATGCATCAGTTTTTCAACCACTTCGTCCATGGACATTCCTGCGCCGACGGTCGGATCTTTGGATTTGTCAATAGCTCCGAGAGCTTCTTTCATTTTATTCAGCTCATCGGTATCCTGCTTAATCATTTCCGGCGAGGCGTTGTTTTTCAGCTCGGTCTGAAATTCCTTCAGATTGATTCGCAGGGTTTTTAGCCCGCCGGCGATTTTTTTCTCCACATAAGGATAAAGGTTTTGGTGTTCCAAAATATATTCGCCGGTTTCGCATATTTCTTCCAGAACATCCAAAATATAGCCGTAAAAAGCATATTCTTCAATGGCGATATTTCCCTGCCTGACGCATCTTGCGGCAATTCTGGAGATGGTACGGTCATAATAGTCCTTTAGCAGGACATAATTGTCAACATACCACAAATCCCCTTGAGTACCGGGTTCCTTGCCGCTGCTGAATGCTTCATTTTGTTCCATGTTAACTCCTTGTGTTGCCTGTTTTTAATTTAGTTTAGCTCAAGGGCTTTGTAAATTATTATTTTAATCTTTTGTATCACTATTTTGATACGGGTCAGGTTCCTCTTCCGCCGCCGAGTCTTTTATGAGCAGATTCAGATTCCCTTCAGGGAGAGGCACCGGTGTGTTTTCGGTTTTGAAAACCTCTTGCTGGAAGAACAAATCGCCGCTGTAGATAGGGGCTTGGCGGCCGATGGGGGCCAGGTTTTCGGTATCAAATCGGGCATCGGCCGGAACTTCCGCTGGTTCGTAATCCCACACCCAGTCTTTCCCTTCACCGTCAGAAGCAGCCTCTTCGACCGGAACTTCTTCATAATCCCATTCCCAATCCTGTCCTTTAGCGTCGGCAGAAAACGTTGTTTCGGGTTCATCGGAATCATCTTGTTTCAAACCGCTCAGGGCTTCCGCTTCGGCAAAACTTTCCGACTGCTCCTGTTCTTCGTCAAAAACCCAGGCGTTTTTTGGCTTTTTCGGTTCGTCATCAAACGTGTCGGCAAAGTCCCAGAGTTTGATTTCGTTTTGGGTACTGTCGACGTCAGTTATATCGTCGGTAAGAGAAACAGGTTCTGTTTCCGACGTTTCATTCTCTGTAAAAGAGACCGGCTGAGGCGCCGCCGTCATGTCCGATGTATCAAAGAAAGACGTTTCCGCATCAAAATTTTCATCAGTCGCAAAAACGGGAGTTTCATCCGTCTCAGGAACGTCTGCAGCCGTTTTTTCTTCATCAAAGGCAAAAGGTTCCGTATGAGTGTCAAAAAAGGACGTGCTCTCCGTCAAAATATCTGTACCGTCGGATATATTTTCCGCCTGCGTCATACCCGTCCCGGCATCTGATGTGCCAATCGTCGTTTCTGCCGTCAAAAGCGCAGTATCAGAGTTTTCACTGCCGGATTTTTTCTTTTTTTTCTTCTT
>CASFLC010000070.1 GCA_949295475.1 uncultured Pseudomonadota bacterium | reverse complement strand
TTTAAAAAAATTTTAAAAGGCAAAATTAGGAGTTATAAACACCTTATTCCGGCAAAAAAAATACATTTCTAAAAATTATTTTAAAATCAACTAATTAAACAGCGTTTTCCGACTCAAAATATTAACTTTATTTTCCCATTTTCCAACGATTTTGATAATTTAACGACGCTAAAAGAGTTTCGGCTTTTTCAAAATGGCGGAACAGATGTTCCGTACAATGAGCATCATCGCTTAATACAACGGGAACTTTTCTCTTTTGAAGCTCTTTTAACATCCAGATGTCGGGATGAGGCCTTCCTATCCGGTCGTAACCACTGGTGTTAAGCTCAAAAGGATGCTTTTTTTCGGCGAGCGCTTCAATTACTTTCCATTTATATTCATCCCATTCGGGTTCAATGCAAAGATTGCAAATTGTAATATAATCAAGATGTGCTATAAAATTAAAATAACCGCTTTTTATTGCCTCGACGATATTAAGCCAATAATTTTGAAGATAAAGTTTAAGGTCGTTATCAGGCAGGGGCGTTTTTAAATGTCTGATAAAATAGATGTCCAGTAAAAATTTTTCATCGCTGCTGCGTATAAAATGCGTGGAACCAATCAAATAGTCGATATCAAGCTGCTTTATTATTTCTTCAAAGGATTTTCGCCATAGAGCTGAAGGAAAGAAATCTACCTCAAATCCGGCATAAACTTTTATTTTGTGTTTTGAAGCGGTTTGCCGAATTAAATCAATATTACGTTTGTAAACATCTACGGCCTCATTGATATTGTTATAAAACATAACATCAATTTTTTCCAAATTCGGATGAAAGATTAGATGATTGCTAACACCCAACTCTTCAAACCCCAAAGCTTCGGCTTTGGAAATCATTTCTTCGCAACTGTTTTTGCCGTCAAAAAGATTGAAGGCATTATTATGGGTATGATAGCTGAAATTTTGTATTTTATGCATTGCGACTCCTCATAAATCGCAATCAGGAATACCTTTTTTTGGTTTAAGAATCTTTAATTTTGATTTTATTTTTTCAGATATCCCAAAACGGCCGTAATTGCCGCAGGCGTTACGCCGGGAATACGTGAAGCTTCACCGATTGTCGCCGGACGCACTTTGCTTAGTTTCGCAACCATTTCACGAGACAATCCGCCAATGCGGGAGTAGTCAACATCTTCCCTGATTTTCAAATTTTCATCTTTTTTGAAAACCTCTATATCGGCCATTTGCCTTTTAATGTATCCGGCATATCTGGCCTCAATTTCCACCTGCTCGTATATTTGCCCGGGAATCGCCGAAATCTCTGACCAAATCGAGGATAGTGTTTCACGTGAAACATCCGGATAAGACATTAAATTGAATGCTGATTTTTTGCCGCCTTCTTTTCTGATATTCAAATTGTATTTTTCAAAATCATGCGGAAAGATTATCAGTCTGTCGGAAAGTTCTCTAAAAGCATCTATTTGAGATTTTTTAGCTTTAAATACAGTGTATCTTTCTTTTCCGACACACCCTGCCTGCCAGCCTTTTTCGGTCAGACGCATATCCGCATTATCTGCACGAAGGAAAAGCCGATATTCGGAACGAGAAGTAAACATTCGATAAGGCTCGTCAACACCCTTTGTAATCAAATCATCAATCATTACCCCAATATATGCCTCAGAACGATCAATGACAAACTCTTCTTCCGAACCGCGAGATTTGAGCGCGGCGTTAATACCGGCAACTAGTCCTTGCGCAGCCGCCTCTTCATAACCGGTTGTTCCGTTAATCTGTCCGGCCAGGAAAAGTCCCGGGACTTTTTTGACTTCCAGAGCATGATTTAATTCCTGCGGATCAACATAGTCATATTCAATCGCATAAGCAGGACGCAGTATTTCCACGTTCTCAAGTCCTTTCATGGTATGAATAAACTGCTCTTGAACATCCGCCGGCAAAGATGTGGAAATACCGTTGGGATAAACAACGTCCGTGTTTAATCCTTCCGGTTCCAGAAAGACTTGATGGCTGGTGCGGTCGGCAAATTTGACCAGCTTATCTTCAATGCTCGGACAGTAACGCGGGCCGATACCGGTAATCAATCCAGAAAAAAGCGCGCATTTTGAAAAATTGTCACGGATTATTTTATGCGTTTGCTCATTTGTATGGGTAATATGACAGACAATCTGAGGATTACTGATTTTTTCCGTCAGGTAGGAAAACGGCTGTGGATTATCATCTCCGGCCTGAGTTTCCAAAATATCCCAATTAATAGTCTTGCCGTTCAAACGAGCAGGGGTACCTGTTTTCAAACGACCGACCTTAAGCCCCATTTGCTTTAAATACGGTGTTATTCCAGCGCAGGAAACATCATTAACTCTCCCGCCGACAGTCGTTTGATGCCCGGTAAACATAACGCCGTTCAAAAAAGTCCCTGTAGTCAGAACAACAGCGTTTGCCAATAATTGAACACCGTCATTTAAAGCAACACCGCAAATTTTTCCATTTTTAAAAACAAGACCTTCGGCAGCGGCTTCAAGAATATCTAAATTTGTTTGTTCACACAGGGCTTCGAGCATGTATTTACGATATAATTCCCTGTCGGCTTGTGCTCGCGGTCCTCTGACCGCAGGACCTTTTGATGAATTAAGCATACGAAATTGTATGCCGGCCTTATCAATGACTTTTGCCATCAATCCGTCAAGCGCATCAATTTCACGTACAAGATGACCCTTGCCCAATCCGCCAATCGCCGGATTGCAGGACATTTCGCCAATAGTAGCGATTTTATGCGTTATCAGTAGTGTTTTGGCGCCCATTCTTGCCGATGCGGCACATGCCTCACAACCGGCATGCCCCCCGCCAATGACTATAACATCGTAACGGCCGTTTATCATTATATACCTCTGTTGTCCGAAAATAATACCGGGTATACTCTAAAACAGTCTAATTTGCAATATTTAAATAGCTTAAAGGCCGGCAGAAAAATCTGTCGGCCTTTTAACAAAAAAGTCAGAAATAATGTTTTGATCTTAGCCATGAAAGATAGTCATTCATATCAATATGTATAAAGAATTCAGGGACAATCAGATACAAATTTAAGATAAAAACCGCTCTTAATTTAAGCACCCAAAATTCCTCTCCCACTCTTTCACGATCTTTGAAATAGAATTCCCAAAGCACCTGTGACAATTTATGAAAATAGACCCATGAATATTCAAGTTTTGCCGAGACATTCGTCTTTGAATAATTATCGGCAACGACCGAAAAAACTTTTGGTTCAATAATAAGATATTTTCCGTTTAACCGGGAAAGAAGTTCATTGAGTATACCTCTATAATAACAGGGAAAGGCGCGCGTTGACATCATCAAGTCAGCCGGTGTCAAAATTGTGATCATTTCTTTTATTTCTTTGACATTTTGATCGTAAAAAATACGACTGCTTTCATCTGAATACATAATTGTAATGTTTTAATTAATAATAAAGTTTGCCGGCATAGTAACATAAAACAACAAAGAGTCAATTCGAAGCCGCAATTTTATTTTCCGATGCAAAAACTGCCAAAGATTTTATCCAGAATTTCTTCGACTTCAATTCTTCCGGTAATTTTTCCCAACTCACGGGCTGCCAAACGGATATCTTCAGCCGTTAATTCAATTTCCTTATCAAAACCGAAACGTTGAAGGTTTTCGCAAACATTAAGCAACGCTTCCCGATAACGGCGGCGGGTAATAAGCAAACCAGAATTTGAGGTAAAACAGGACCGGATTTCTGCCGTTATGCTGTCCAATAAAGTCGTTACGCCTTTATGTTGTTTGATCGAAATAACCAAACATCCCTGTTTTTTTAGACTAGAACACTGTTCAAAAGTTAATTTATCACTTTTATTTGCGACAAAGATTATTTTGTTTTCAAACGATTTTTTTATATTATCAAAGAGTTGAACAGAGTCCTTAGAAGCATCAAACAAACAAACCAGCAAATCGGCATCCTTGATTTTGGAGTAAGCAATTTCTATGCCCTTCTTTTCTATTTCTTCTTCAGCTTCCCGCAGACCGGCGGTATCCGTGAAAATAACCGGATAACCGTGTAAATCCAAATGTATGTCTACGGCGTCACGAGTGGTTCCGGCGACGTCGGAAACAATGACGGCATCACGTTTTGCAATTGCATTTAAGAGGCTTGACTTTCCGGCATTGGGAGGACCAACAATCACAACACGAAATCCTTCACGAAGCCTTTCACCGACAGAATCACCGTTCAAATGTTCAATAATGGCATTTTTAAGTTTAAATACGGTGTTATTCATACTATTTTCTATATCAGAGGGGATATCTTCTTCCGGAAAATCAATATAAGCCTCAAGATGTGCCAACAAGTTTAACAGCTCAGAACGCCAGCCGTCATAGACATCTTTTAATCCGCCCTCCATCTGCCGAAGGGCATATTTTTGCTGCTCCGAGGTTTCAGCATCAATAAGATCCGCCAGTCCTTCAGCCTCGGTTAAATCCATTTTATTGTTATAAAAAGCGCGTTTTGAAAATTCTCCCGGTTCTGCCAAACGATAATTTTTAAGGCCGGACAGGGCATCCATGACCGAATTTATGACCGCGCGTGATCCATGTATCTGCAATTCAACGATATCTTCACCCGTAAAAGAGTGAGGAGCCTTAAAATAAAGCAGCAGCCCTTTATCAAGCGTGTTTTTATTTCGTGGATCTTTTAAAATCGTAAAATAAGCGTATCGCGGCTTAATTTTTTCAATTTTTAACGAAGTCAGCGCGGAAACACTCTTTAAAGCTTCCGGACCGGAAATGCGGATAACGGCCACGCCAGATTTTCCATAAACGGTCGACAGAGCGTATATTGTCTGATTAGTCATGATTTCTCCTTGTTTTTTTCTTATAATCAGAAAGAAAAATTGTTGCAAGTCTTAAAAAGGCGTTTTTTTGACTCAGCAGCGTAAATTTACATCATCTTAACGTTTGTATTATAAAATTATTGAAATTGCTTTCTACGGGCTTCCTGCGGACTTAATTTTTTTAACTGAAAGTTGTGATATGACTGATTTTAAACTGAAATTGATTATCTGGGATTTTGACGGCGTTATAGCAGACAGCGAAGTTTTATGGCTGGAAAACCGACGTCGGATGATTAACAAAAAATTCGGTCTGAATTGGGATATTCATCAAACTAATCTGAACATAGGCGGCATGAGCGATAAAACCCGCAAAGAAAGTTTAAATGCTCTTGGATACGCCACGGAAGATAAATTTTGGGAAGAGGCCCTTGCCGCAGATTATGAAACTATGGCAAAAGGTATTCCCCTTATGCCCGGGGTGACCGATATATTTGAACTTTCCGGTTATAAACAATGCATAGCTACCGGCGGCAGCCGCTCCAAAACACGGGAAAAATTGCAAAATTCCCGGATTACCAAATATTTTTCCGATAACCGGGTGTTCACCGCAGATATGGTAAAAAACGGAAAACCGGCTCCCGATTTGTTTTTGCTGGCAGCAAAAGAGATGAGAGAACAGCCGCAAAACTGTCTGGTAATTGAAGATTCCCTGCCGGGCATCAAAGCCGCGCAAAACGCCGGAATGAAGGTTGCCGTTTTTGTCGGAAGCAAAATGAACAATACGCCCGAATATATTTCCAAAGTAAAAGAATTAGGTGTTCAAGATATTTTTGACAATATGAAACAATTGAAGACTTTTATCTTAAAAAACCCCTCTTAAGAGGGGTTTTGTTTAAGAATTCATAGTGTTGAAAAAGTCATCATTGTCTTTGCTCAAACGCAGTTTATCGAGCAAAAACTCCATGCCGTCGGTCATGCCCATCTGCATTAAAACACGACGCAATACCCACATTTTGGCCAGACGATCTTTATCAACCAGCAATTCTTCTTTACGGGTTCCGGAACGAGTGATGTCAATGGTCGGAAACAGACGTTTGTCCGTCAATTTGCGGTCGAGAATGATTTCAGAGTTTCCGGTTCCCTTGAATTCTTCAAAAATAACCTCATCCATGCGGGATCCCGTATCAATCAAAGCCGTTGCAATGATTGTCAGCGAACCGCCTTCTTCCACGTTACGGGCAGCACCGAGCAGCCTTTTGGGACGCTGCAGCGCATTGGCGTCGACACCGCCGGTCAGAACCTTGCCGGAAGACGGAATAACCGTATTATAAGCCCGTCCGAGACGGGTGATGGAATCCAACAAAATAACAACATCCTTTTTGGTTTCCACCAAACGTTTGGCCTTTTCAATGACCATTTCGGCAACCTGAACATGGCGGCTGGCCGGTTCATCAAACGTTGAAGAAATGACTTCGCCTTTTACAGAACGCATCATATCCGTGACTTCTTCGGGGCGCTCGTCTATCAGCAAAACCATTAGGTAACATTCGGGATGATTGGTGGCAATCGCGTGCGCAATGTTTTGCAACATGACGGTTTTACCGGTGCGCGGCGGCGCAACAATCAGTCCGCGCTGACCTTTTCCCTGCGGGGCAATAAGGTCTATGACTCTGGTCGTGTAATCTTTTTCGCCGCAGATAATGTCAAAATTCAGTTTTTTAGTCGGATAAAGCGGCGTCAGATTATCAAAATTAACCCGCAGTTTTGATTTTTCGGGATCTTCAAAATTTATTCTGTTGACTTTTGTCAAAGCAAAATAGCGTTCATTTTCTTTGGGAGCGCGAATTTCGCCTTCAACCGTATCTCCGGTACGCAAGCCGAATTTTTTGACCTGAGCGGGAGAGACATAAATATCGTCCGGCCCGGCCAGATAATTTGATTGTGCCGAACGCAGAAAGCCAAAGCCGTCCTGCAAAACTTCAATGGTCCCTTCACCGTAAATGGTATTATCATCGCCGGCAACTTTTTTGAGAATGGCAAACATCAAATCTTGTACGCGCATTGAAGAAGCATCTTCAATACCCAACTCTTCAGCCTGTGTTAACAGTTCTGTCGGAGATTTCTGCTTTAAATCTTTTAAATTCATGTAAACCCTGATTGAGTAGTTTAATAGGTAGGAAGTGATTTTTTTATAGTATGCTTTTAGATTAGTGTCAAACAAAAGTTGAGCTTTTTTATTCACAGCCCGCAGGGCCATCTTTAAAATATTTAAAATGTTTTAGTAATTTGTATATGCCTGTGGATGCTGTGGAAAAGTTTTTGTGCCAAAAGTTATACAGAAAAAATGCGGTTGTTGATAATTCGTGATTTACAGATTTAAAGGAATTTAAATGTTTTGCAGAATCAATGACGGACTCCTGTAAACAAAAAATGACTCAAATTTTTGATAATTGGACTTATTCACAGCCTGTGAATATGACTATGTCTTGTGCGTAAGTTGTCATATTAAATTTTACTTTATGGTGATAAAAAGTTATAACAATGCAAGGAAGAGCAGTTATACACAAAAGGTTAACAAACTGTTTATAACTTTGCCAACTCTCTGAAAGAAGGATTTTTTTATGCAACTTGTCGCCATTACGGGATCCATCGGCTGTGGAAAGACAACGCTGGCAAGGATTGTCAAAGGCCTCGGATATACGGTTTTTGACGTTGACGGATGGGTGCGCCGGATTTATTTTCAAAAAGATTTTATCAAAATCATTGCCGAAAGTTTTCCCGGGACGGTTTCTAATGGTCAGGTTAACAAAAGAATGATTCGGGATGTTGTTTTTTCCGATCATGAAAAGCTGGCGTATCTGGAAGGGTTGATACATCCTTTTTTGAAGGAAACGCTTAAGCAGGTTATCCGCAGAAACGCCGGGCGCCGGGATTTGTTCTTTATGGACGTCGCCTTGCTTTTTGAAATGGGCTGGGACAAATACTGTGATTTTATTGTTGTTGCCGACGTTGATTATGAAATCCAAAAGCAACGGGTTATAAAAAGGGATAATGTTTCGGCCGATGATTTTGACAAGATAAACAATGTGCAGATGGATAATAAGAAAAAAATAGAATTAGCCGATATCGTCATTAATACGGATAAGCCGAAAAACCTGTTAAGGTCTGAACTGATAAAAATAATTGAAAGATTGGAAGCCGCCGATGGTCAGAGAAATTGTTTTTGATACCGAAACAACCGGATTTGAATATGCCAAGGGCGACAGGCTGATTGAAATCGGCGCGGTCGAACTGATTAACCACATGCCGACCGGGGTGTCGTATCATCAATATATTAATCCGGAGAGGGAGGTTCCCGAAGAGGCTTTTAAGGTTCACGGTCTGTCGTATGATTTTTTGAAGGATTATCCGACTTTTGATAAAGTTGTTGATGAATGGCTGGCTTTTATCGGCGACGCGACGCTGGTCGCGCATAATGCCTCTTTTGATATCAATTTTGTGAATTATGAGCTCAAACAGCTTGGTAAACCGGAATTATCCTGGGACAGGGTTGTCGATTCTCTGGAAATAGCCCGCCTATTGTTTCCGGGAGCGCGCTGCAGCCTTGATGCGCTGTGCAAAAGATTTGACATTGACAATTCCAACAGAACGTTGCACGGCGCTCTGCTGGATGCACAGCTGCTGGCGGAAGTTTATCTGGAACTTTTGGGGGGGCGCGAACCGAGCCTGTTGTTGGATTCCAAAAAGAAAAAGGCTTCCGCCGCCGGAGATGCGGAAGCCGGAATCGTCCGGAATTTCAGAGAACCGCGTTTGTTTCCTCTCAGTGAAGATGAACTCAAAGCGCATCATGATTTTTTGAACGGAAAAATAAAAGGCGCTTTGTGGCTGGCAAGCGAAGAATCTTCCGATTCTTAGTTGTTATCCGAAATAACGTCTTCTTCAATATCCAGTTCTTCACTGTCCGGAGTTTGGGTGTCGGTAACGCTTTCCATAACTGCCGTCGGTTGTTGCAGATTGTCAGAAGGTTGGTCGGCAGTCGGTTGCTGCGGCGTATTTTCCGGTTGTGTCTGGGCAGGGGGCTGAGCGGCCGGGACAGTGGCGACGGCTTCGTAACCTTGTTCCATAATCAACAGATTGTTTGAATCCGGATTTCCAACGGCCGTTCCCTGATTTTGCGCCTGAGCATCACAGCCCATTAAAGCCAGGGCCGAGAGAGACAGTAAGGAAATTATTTTTTTCATGTTTACATCCTCTTAAATGTTGTTGTGCTTTTTTTATATATGTGCGGTTTGGCGTTATTCAATGAGTTAAGAAAGCTTCAGTCCAAGAATAAGGTTGACGGCGCCCGCGGTTTTGGTAATATAATTTAGTTTGATGGTAATTTTTTGGGAGTAATCTGCCGTGGTTTACGGGCGAAGAGTAATAATTTGGGATTTGGACGATACCTTATATCTGCGGACGGCAGAATGGGCTGATTTGCTTGATACGGCCATGGCTAAAGCCTTGGTTGAGGATTTGCGCGTACCGTTGTCATTTAAAGAGGCTAAAGAAAAAGTTACCGAATCTTATCGGGTTTACCGTAACGGCGGCGAAATTTTTTATCGTGATTACGGTGTGGATCCGGCGAAATTGTTTTATGCCTATCATCGAAGAAAACCGGTTGAAAAAATTCAGGCTTATCCGGGGTTGTTGGATAAAATCAAAAAAATTCCGGCGGAACAATATATTTTTACGGCCAGCGACAGGTATGCATCCGAAAAAATTTTAAAACACATCGGGTTGTATGAATATTTTAAAGACCGCTTTTATTCGGTGGAGGATTTCGGGGTTTATAAAAAGAACGAAAGCGCCGACGTTTATCGCCAATACTGCAAAAGAATAGGTGTTTCACCGGAAGAATGCGTTTTTGTCGACGACAGTTATTCTAATCTGGAATTTGCCAAAGAAGTCGGGATGATTACGGTGCGGATTTATTATAATAACAATTCGGCCAAGGATAAGGCATACATTGATTATGCCTATAAAGGCGTGGAAAGTTTTATTGACGCCGTTCTGGCATCATCACAGGGAAGCGTGGCGGCTCAATAGTCAGCGGCAGATTTGTTTTTCGTGTTCGTAGTTGGCGCTGTTGTCAAGTTTGGCTTGTTCCAAGAGCATTTCTTTTTTGAAGACATTTACAAGGGGCGCTATTTTGCGGTTGTAGCTTTTGATGAGAAGCTCAGTTGCGGCATCGGCTTCGGAAAGGCTGCCGATATGCCGGGGCGGAACCGTGCCGGCAATTTTTTCTATGGCATCTTGGAACAGCGGGATAAAATAGTCCAGAGAAGATTTGTTTATTTGTTGGTGCGTTTGTTCATGCCGCAGCACGACGTTGTATTCACAACTGTTTCGGGGCAGTTCGTTTGAAATGTAGATTACCGGATCGACAAAACCGATAAAAACGTGAAGTTTGTCCGGAATGACACAGATATCATAATCGCTGCGGATTTCCGTGTATGTTTCCAAGTCTATTTTCAGTTTGACGTTGACGGTTGCCAAGCCCGAAGCAAACAAGCCTTTTTCTATGGTATTATAATTTTTGGCAATTTGGGTGATGCCCTGATTGTCCAAACTGGTGTCATAACGAAGCTTTCCGTATGAAGATCCGAAAATTATCTGCGGTACGGATTGATATTCTGAACAGTCAGCCGCTTGAGATGTCGTTGAAAAAAAATAAAAAAAAGAGCTGATTGTTAATATAAAAAAAAGCTTTTTCATATAATTTATTTTACAAGACATTGGTTAAATTATAGTTACAGGTGCGGAAATGAAAAAATACTGGGGTATCGGATTAGGAATGGCTTTGGTGGTGGTTCCCGTTTATTTCAGCGCTCAGGGCGGTGAGCCGTATGTCCGCAAACAGATAGAGCCGGATTTTTTTATTCCAGAAAGCGCTAAACAGCAACCTGAAAAACTTCCGATGCCCCGTTATTTGCAAGGGCAGGAGGAAACTATAAAAGAAGCCCGCCGCACACCTTCCGTCAAAATTTCTCCGGTGGCTTCCGAAAATGAAAATGTTCCTGAGTTTCAGCAAAAATATGACGCTTATAATCGGGATTTGGAACATATCGGGCGAACAGGCAAAATGCCGTATAATGCCGAGTTGGAGAAAGATTTGGAGGTTATGAATTCCAATGAAGAGATTGTTGTTGAAAAAAAGCCTTATCAACAGCGCAATACAAAGGCCGAGTTTGATAAGGCTTTAGAAAAAAGTTTGCGGCAGAATTAAGATTCAACGGCATAAATGTCTTTGACGCTCCATCTTCCGTCCTGCATTTTCATGACGTAAATGATATTGCCGTTGCACAGTCCAAACCAATTTCCGTTGCAGGTGCTTTGGGTATAAACTTCTATTGTATCATCCGGCAAAGGTTTCAGTTTTGTAATTTTATAAGATTGAGATGTCGGCCGTTGCAGGCTGTCATCTTCCATAAAGACGAATTTCGGCATGAACTTGGTGTTTTCGGCGCATTCGGAAAATTGCGGATTAATCGTACATTTGATGCTGAGGTTGATGGCACAAATCATCATGCTGTCTGAGTTGCAGCCGGGTTCCAGCGTGTTGATGTCAAAAGAATAAATTTCGTTTCCGGTGACGGCATCGGGCTGCGGGACTTCCCGTTCGGCGGCGGTTGTGGTGTCCGAGGCGTCGGAACAGGCCGTCAGCAGCAAAAAAGGAATTAAAAATATAAGAGATTTTTTCATGTGTTTGTCCTTAAGGAATGTTTTCAGCTGAATTCAATATAGTCTTAAATTTTTGTTTTGACCAGATATAAAAAAAGGAAGAGTAAAAACTCTTCCTTTCAATGATGAAATACAAATTAGAAATTGTATTTGATACCGGCGGAGTATTCCATGATGTGATCAACATCGGAGAGTTTGTCGGCGAAGATGTAGCGGGCAACGGCACGGACGGAAAGATTTTCGTCAAAGCTGTATTGCGCGCCGGCACCCAGACGGTAACCCAGACCATTGTCCGTATCTCTTTTTTGATCTTCATATTTATAATCTTTATCAATGTTAGAAATACCGGCGGTGCCCAACAGAGCAAAAGTCTGGTCACAACCGAGCGGCAGATAACCATACAGGTCTAAACCATAAGACTGCAAAGAATATTCATCTGTTTCGCCTTCGGAGTGAACACGGTCCGAACCGGTTTTTTCATAAAATACTTCCGTACCGAAATATTTGTTGTAGTCAACACCCAGGGCAACTTTGCCGCCGGCGTTGATTGTGGCAAAATTAGAATCATTGTAAGTGTAGTCAGCAGCGACATAAGGTTTATAATCGTTAGCGTTGGCGCTGGCTGCAAAAGCAACCGCGGAAACAGCTACCATCAAGGCACCAATTGTTTTTTTCATTGTATAAAATTCCTTATTAAAAGTTAACTTTTTTAAACTAAAGTATTAAACCTTAAGTTTGTACGGTTAATACTATAGCCCATAAAATAAAAAAGTGAAGTAAATTTATATTACAAAAATGATTGTTTCGGGCGATATTTGGTGATATTCTGTTACAAACCGAGGAGAAAAGATGAAAACTCACCAAAAAGGCGCGACAATGCTTGAAGCGCTGGCGACATTGATGATTATTTCGGTTCTGTCGATTTCAGGAATCAGGCTTATCGGCAGTTTGTTTGCCATGTTCAGGCAGAATGTGGTGGCCAATGAAATAAAAGAAATCAAAAAAAGTATTCAGGATCGTTTTGCTTATGCCGGTGATTATCGGGAGCTGGAGGGAAAATCAGCCAATGAGGTGGCAGAAATGCTTTTGGAAGAAAAGGTTATTCCCAATCAGATGTCGGTTAACGGCAAGATTTATCACCGATTGGGCGGCGAGGTGACAATAGAACTTTCGGATTATTCTGATACGGGATTGTATTTTGATGTTACTTTCAAAGATCTGACGACGCAGGGGTGTCTTAATCTGAGTCAGATTGACTGGGTTATCAACCAGAATTCCGATTTGATGCGGCTGATTATCAATGACAAAACTTTTGTGCTTCCGGTCGGAAACAATAAAGACAAGACCGAGGGTGTGCTTCCGGTTCCGATGAGCGAGGCTGTCAAAGCCTGCAAAAGCAGCAGCGATAACGATATAACCTGGACTTTTCAATAAGCGGAGGAATGTGTGGTGATAAAGGTTAACGACGTCAACAAAACCGGAGAGCTAAATCAGTCGAAAACCGTTCGGAAGACCGCCGGCGGAGAAAGTTTTGCCTCTTATCTCAACAAGGCCATGCCCGGAGGCAACAGTCCGGTTAACGCAAGCAGCAATATTTCGGTTGCCGACGCTATTTTTGCCACCCAAATGATTAGCGGCGAAGAAGAACGCGCCAAAAAGCAAAAAATGCTGAAAAGAGGCAGTCTGCTGCTTGATAAACTTGAAGAAATCAGAGACGCGCTGCTGGCCGGTTATATCGGAACCGACAAGTTGATAGAAATATCCCGTCTGGTTAAGGAAAATCGTCCGGAAACCGAAGATGTCAGATTGAATGAAATCCTGGATGAAATCGAGTTGCGGGTCGAGGTTGAACTGGCAAAGCTTACAAAATAATTTTTTCCTTAAAATCCGGGATGATAAATCAATTTTTTTGCTTGAAGTTTAATGTGGAATTTTATATTTTGCTTGCTATATAAAATTCGCTGTGAAGTTAAGGAGTAAAATAATGGAAAGCGCAGTAATTCTTCCCCCAGACTACAGACCTTCACCCGATGAAGAATATATGAACGAAATGCAGTTGGAGTATTTTCGTCAAAAGCTTCTCAGCTGGAAAAAATCTTTAATCGGACAGTCGGAGGGCACTTTGGACGATTTGCGTCAGGGCGGTTTGAACCAACCGGATCAGATTGACAGGGCTTCTCTGGAAGCGGATAAAGCCTTGGAACTGAGAACCAGAGACCGTGCCCGTAAGCTGATTTCTAAAATAAACGACGCT
>CASFLC010000069.1 GCA_949295475.1 uncultured Pseudomonadota bacterium | reverse complement strand
CTAGAACCAAAGGAAAAAACAATGAGTAAAATTCACCCCACCGCTATTATTGAAGCTGGCGCGCAGATTGCCGCCACGGCAGAAATCGGCCCGTTGTGCTGGATAAGTTCCCGTGCCAAAATCGGTGAAAACGTCCGTCTGCTGGGGCGGGTGACTGTTATGGGCGACACCACCATCGGCGAAGGAACGGTTGTCTTTCCGGGAGCCGTTTTGGGAGCGGGGCCGCAGGATCACGGCAATGAATTTAAAGAGGAAGCCAGACTGATTATCGGCAAAAACAATATCATCCGCGAAAACGTGACCATGCATGCCGGAACGCCGAAAGAACATTTTACCACGACGGTCGGAGACGGCTGCATGTTTATGATTAACTCACATGTTGCGCATGATTGTGTTGTCGGCAACAATGTCATCATGACCAACAACGCGGTCATCGGCGGGCATGTCCGCATTGGCGACGGCGCCATTTTAGGCGGCAACTGCGCTGTTCATCAATTTTGCCGCATTGGCCGCAAGGCAATGATTGGCGGAATGACCGGCGTCGGGCGCGATGTTATACCGTTTGCGATTGTCACCGGAAGTTACGGCCGCCTGCGCGGATTAAATCTGGTGGGTCTGCGCCGCAGCGGTTTCGAGCCGGAAACCATTAAGGCTATCAGCCATGCTTTTATGTTTATTTTCAAAGGCAAAGAAGGAACTTTTGAAGAACGTCTGGTTCAGGCGCATGAAAAATACAAAGACAATGAACTGATTATGGAGCAGGTCAAATTTATTGACGAAGCTCTGGCCGGCCGTCGCAAAATCATGATTGCGGAATAGAACCGGATGACTGTTTCTCGCAAATTGGGAATAATTGCCGGGGGAGGGTCAATCCCCCGGATGCTGGTTGAACACTGCCAAAAAAACGGACGTGATTTTTTTGTGCTGGCCATTGAGGGCAATGCCGAAAAGACGTTGGTTGACGGAGATGTCCCGCACCAGTGGATTCGCATCGGACAGGCCGGAACCGGGTTTAAGCGTTTTGCTGAAGAAAACGTGCAGGATGTGGTGATGATAGGAACAATCCGTCGCCCCGGATTTTTTGATTTGGTGCCCGATTTGCGCACGACGGCGTTTTTTGCCAAAATCGGCGCCAAAGCGTTGGGTGATGACGGAATTCTCCGGGCTTTGGTGAGCGAAATTGAGGCTGAGGGAATGACCGTCCGCGGCATTCACGAAGTTATGTCTGATTTGCTGATAAAAAAAGGCATACTCGGCAAACATAAGCCGGACAAACAGGCGCTGGAAGACATCCGCCGCGGAATGGAAGTCGCGCTGACATTGGGGAAACTGGACGTCGGACAGGCTGTTGTGGTTCAGCAGGGACTTGTGCTCGGCGTTGAAGGTATTGAAGGCACCGACGCTCTGATTCGCCGTTGCGGAGAATACCGCCGCAAAGGACCGGGCGGTGTGCTGGTCAAATTGCGCAAACCGCAGCAGGATATGCGCATAGATTTGCCGACCATAGGCCCGCGGACGGTAACCCGCGCCAAGGAATGCGGCTTAAGAGGCATTGCCGTCCACGCCGGCAACGGTTTAATCGTAGACGAGGCGGAAGTTATTCGTCTGGCAGACAAAGAAGGCTTGTTTTTGATGGGAGTAACACCCGGTGACGACATCTAAAAAAATTTATCTGATTGCCGGGGAACCGTCCGGAGATTTGCTCGGGTCAAGACTGATGCGCGCGCTTCGGCGCAAAACAGACGGAAATGTCGAGTTTTTCGGACTTGGCGGAGACACCATGGAAGCCGAGGGGCTGAAGTCGATTTTTGATATTTCCGATTTGGCGATTATGGGACTGGTTGAGGTGATTCCAAGCATCCCCAAAGTGCTCGGACGCATTCGTCAGACGGTAGAAGATATTCAACGGATTCGGCCGGATATCGTTATTACCGTCGACAGCTGGAGTTTTTCCTGCCGGGTGCACCGCCGGCTGCGCAAACTCGGACTGGGCATACCCCAGCTGCATTATGTGGCGCCGCAGGTTTGGGCCTGGAAGAAAAAGCGCGCCCGAACCATGTATAAGTATATTGACGGACTGATGACGCTGCTGCCGCAGGAACCGAAATATTTTACTCCTTATCATCTGAAAGCCGATTTTGTCGGTCACCCGGTTGTGGAAAGCGAAGTTTTGCGAGCGGACGGCCAGGCCTTCCGTCGTCGTTACGATATTCCGGAAAACAAAAAAATCATCACGGTTTTGCCGGGGTCGAGACATACGGAGGTCAGTCGTCTGCTGCCGGTTTTTCTGGAAGCATCGCGCTGTCTGCTGAAACAAAATCCGGATTTTTATTTTGTAATTCCGACCGTGCGAACCGTTGCCGCGCAGGTAAAGGCCGCGGCAGAGGCCTCGGGACTTCCGCTGCAGGTGGTCGAAACCCAGCAAGACCGCTATGAGGCTTTTCGAGCTTCGGAGGTTGCGATTGCCGCGTCGGGCACCGTTGCGCTGGAACTGGCAATTTGCAAAATTCCGCATTTGATAGCCTATAAGGTGGCACCGTTGACGGCTTTTATTGCCGGCCGGATCATGAAAATACAGTTTGTCAACCTGACCAACATCATGCTCGGCCGACTGGTGGTGCCTGAACTTCTGCAGCAAAGCTGTATTGCCGGAAACATCGTCCGTACCGTCAACGAACTGCTGCAAAAGGGCGATTTGTACGAGCGGCAGATGGAAGGATTTGCAAAAGTTAAGGAAATTTTGGCCTGCGGCGGACAGACGCCGAGTGAAAATGCCGCCGATATTGTGCTGGACATGATAAAAGATTTTCAAAAATAAAGCTTGCCAGACAAAGTTTTTTACACTAAATAAATAACCGATTTAAAATTAGTTTTATATTATTATTTCTTTCGGCACTGTTGCCGGAGATTAAAAATTTTTATGATATGATAATAAAAGTTGATTTGACCCTTGGGGAGGTCGCCGCAATTTGCGGAGCTGAAATATCCCCAAAAGCATGTGAACGGAAAATTCAGGGAATTTCAAGCGATGCCTCCGACGCGGAAGAAAATTTTTTAACCTGCGCCCGAACGGACAAAGAAATCGGAGATGTCTATCTTTCAAAAGCGTCAGCCTGTTTTGTGAGCAAAAAACTTGCCTGCGGTCTGCCCAAAAGCGTTGTCGCCCTGATTGTTGAAGAACCGCTTGAGGCCGTAAAAATCCTGTATGAAAAATTGATGCAACAGGAAAAGTCTTCGGCCATTGTTCATTGAAAACTGTTTGATTAAAGAAAAGCTTTACCCGCAGAGTAAAGCTTTTTAATTTTTAACGGCATCTGTGATAATACGAACATCCTTCCGCCGGACAGTTTTCAAGATTTTTTCCCTCAGGGCAATAAACAGTGGTCACGCTGTAGCCGGGACAAAGTTGGGCACAAGTCGTCTG
>CASFLC010000068.1 GCA_949295475.1 uncultured Pseudomonadota bacterium | reverse complement strand
CCCTCCGAAGTCAGAAAAACCGTCAGATCATCAATTCCCTGACCGCCGTCCTGCGTCCAGGAAGCAACCGCCGTCAACTCGCCGCCGCATTGCGCAACCGTCGAAAAATCAAGTTTCAAAAGAGTTCCCTGAACTTCCCCCGCATTTTCCGAATACCAGACGTTAAGACTCCCTTTTTCCACAAAAAACAAACGCCGTTTGCTGACACAGACATTCACCAGTTTTTCCGCCGCCAGTCCTTCGCCGGAAAAAGCGGCCTCTTCAAAATGCTCCTCCCCGTCCTGCACATAAAAACACTGCGGTTTATCAGAACCGTTGACCAAAATCAGACGGTTATTAAACTGACAGCACTGCCAGGCGTTTTCCTTAAACGATTTCTGGTAATTTTTGAGCGCTGCCGCCGTCGTAATATTATAGGCCGTTCCGCCGGCAAAAGCCAGAAAACGCTCCTCACCCGGAACCTTGTATTCGGCCAGTGTTCTGACGATGCCCGTCAAAGAAACATACTGACGATATCCCCGCCGCAAAACCACTTTGGTATCGGAAGGAATATAATTGTCCATGACAATGGCATCGGTTTCTGCCATTTTGTCATAACTGTCCCGGACATTTAAACCGCCGACCGGAGCCGGCAGCGTATAATTCAGGGATTTTCCCCCGCGGCTAACGGCTCTTTGCTGCATTGACGACCACTCCCTGCAAAACAGCATCAGCGGCTCCGGACAAATTAATGTCTCGAGATGCCAGACCGGCACCGAATTTATTTTTGACTTCCCGCTGATATTCGTTGAATTCCTCTTCATAGGGCAAACCGTTTCGCCGGTTCCAGCGCCAGAGGATGCCTTTTTTTACCAGATACTCGTCAAACACCGGAATATCGGTGTTCTTGGTAATTTCCGACTTTTCGGCATAACCGCTTTCGGGATCATAAACCACGTTGGACGATCGGTATTGAAACACAATCTGCATATTCGGCGGCGGAAGCGTCAAAAACTTAAACATTCCGTTCTGAATTTTGAATTTCAAACCCAAAACCGGAATATTAAAATATTTTTCCCGCATCCATTCCTGCGGCGTCAACGATCCGACAACTTTTTCGGCGGCATCTTTGACATAAACGGTATTATTCTGCAAACAGAAAAAATCAGGACAAAAACCGTCTATCGGATAAACCGTCCGGCCTCTGACCGTCCGCAGCACGCCTTCCTTTGTCAGTTCCTGCCAGTCGCCGAAACGCAGCAGGCCGTCCAACGTATCCCTCGCCACGCTCAAAAAAACCGCCTCATGCTGAGAGGAACCGTTAAACAGGTTTTCCGGCTTTTGCGTCGCCGCCAGACTTGCAGTATCCTGGCAAATTTCCAAAATATTTTTCATAACCTTTTTCCTCCTTTCTCAACCGGCGAAACTTTTGACGCTTCGGTCAGACGTTGTTTTAAACGTGCAATTTCGGCCTCGGCGGCTTCCAGTTTTTGCGAATACTGCACAACGGACATCTGTTCTTTGGCCGCTTTACAAAATCGCAGAGCCAATTTTTTCTCTCTGAACAAATTCAAACCCTCCGCCCTATCGTCGGCAAGCTCAGCCAAAGCCTCAATCGTAAAAATTCCCCGAAACTTCAACGCCTCCGTTTCTGCCTGCGTCAAAAAAGCAAACTGCTCCAACGGCGTCCCGACGGCTCTTTGTTTTTTTCCGAGCCGATAGCGCGCATATTCTGCCGGAAAACGTTTTATCTTGCTCTCATCGGCCGGCTGGTCAAAAACTTCGGTCGTATTGTCTTTGATACGGATTTCGCAAAAACAAACGTCTTCAAAAACCGGAAAACCGCTGGCATCAATTTTTCCGGTTTTGACAGCCCTGTCGTAAAAACGGGCGCTTACGCCGTCCTCGCTGTCGGCATGCCGGGCCATTTTTTCAAATAATTCAAAATCCATTCTGCATCCTTCCCCAAAAAAGTCCGCCCCGATTTGCGGAACGGACTTTTGCAAAAACAAACAATTAATTGGACTGCGAACCGGAAACCGTGCTCTTGTCAATCAACACGCCCTGTAAAGCGGCGTTTGACATCGTCATATTGCCGGCCCAGCCGATAATTTTGTAAAAAGCATCTTGATTAACGGCCATGCGTTCACCGCCGATAACCTTCATATTGCGGTCTTTGTGCGGCCGCAGATAGAGATAATCGGTATTCAGAAAATACATTTTGTCATCAGGACAATTTCCGCCCTGACCACCATCAAAAACAACGTCGGCTCCTTTATATTTCAGCGCCATAAATCCGGCATCGGCCAGTTTAGGATCGGAAAAACGCTGCAAATTAACCAGAGACTGCTCATAAAGCGAATACATTTTATCACCGGCAACAATCAAATCCGGCTTATCCGTATTGCGGCAAAGTTTAAGATACATGTCTTCCATGGCCGGACGGATGGTCTCCGCAGTCAGCGACGACGATGCCGTCTGCGATTTGTTGCGCCAGAACTCGTTGCCGGTCGTGGCGCGGTTAATGCCGCCGACGGTACCGGTAGCCGGACTGTCCGCCACCAACAGCTTCAAACCGCCGATTTCTTTGCCGGAAGATCCCGTACCGTCCCCGTAAACGGCAGCACCGAGCTGATTACCCATTGTTTTAACGGCATTGTCGATACGTTTTTCAAACAAATCTAGAATTTGCTCTTTTCCCGAGTTTTTCAGCATATCCTCACCGGAAATTGCCACCGGAACCGCACACAGTTTCAAGGCATACTCAGCGGCCGTAAACAATTGCTTCGGCGTATAAGTAATGGTGTCATAGCCGGAATACCAGGTCACATCGCCTTCACCGTATTCCAGTTCTTCCAAAATTTTGGAACCGCCTGAAATCGGACGGATATTGCCCTTCTCTTTCAGACGATTCAACAACGCTGAATTTTTAGAGACATTGTCCGCCAGATTTCCGACACGGTTTTCAAGTGTGACGGTAAAAACGTCACTGTAATTGTCATTAGCCATATTCAATTTTTCCTTTTGCAAAAAATATTAATCAACGCACGGACTAATCCATATCCCGCATCTGCAGTTCCAGAAGCTCGCGAGTCGTCAGCTTGGACAGATCAACGCCCGCGGACAACTTCCCTTTCGGAGAAAACGCCGCCCTTTTGGCTTTTTCCGTTTCGCCGCTTTTAGAACGCAGATAGTCGGTAATCATCTTGCCGATATCGGGTTCTCCGCGTTCGTCCAGACAGCGGCAGACCTCGTCCAGTCTGCGGCCGAGATCTTCCACCTTGCGAAAACAGGCTTCCCAGCGGGAACTCATCTCATCACCGGCGGCCGGTTCCGAAACTTTCCCCTTGCAGCAGGCCTCCAAAACTTTCAATACGCGTTCGGGATCACGTTCAAAAGCCTCGTCCAGTCTGGCCAAACCTTCAAAATAATCCCGGGGTTGTCTAAATCCGCGCAGAGCCATCTGCCGGCGCCGGGGATTAAAATACTCTTCCACCCAGCGCAACGCGTTAAGCTCGTTGTTCAATCGTGAAAAACCTTTTTCGGTTTCGCTTTCCCGCTCGCACAAATATTTGCGGAATTCGGGCGAAAGCGCCTTAAAAAGCTCCGCGAATTCTTTTTTATAAGACTTTGGCGCCTCCGAATACGCATCAGCGGCTTCTTCGGGTACCTCGTTCTTTTTTGCCGGAACCGAACTTTGCTTGCCGGCCGAAGTCAGTCCCAGACGCTCTTCCAATAACTTTCTGGTTTCAGTTGTCATTCCAAATTTTCCTTTTATAATTACGAATAAATTCGGCGAACAAACCTGCCCGCCGATCCTTTTCTTGTCTCCGCCGGACAGCTCTGAAATATCCGTCGGAATAATCCCCCGCCAAAGCCAGATGAGTGGCTTTCAGATAGCGGTCCACATCTGCCCGCGAGGTTGCGGACGAACCATCGGGCAAAATGATTTCTTCCTGCCATTGCCGATCAAAATTACTCATGAAGCCTCCGTTGAAAAGGCTGCTTCATGACGACATTTTCCCTGATTTAACTGGCGATTTTTCAGCCAGGCCTGAATCATCATTTCCTTATTGGCCAGCAAAACTTTGTTGCGTTCGCTTTGTTCCTTGATATTCAGCTCGCGCTCTTTGAGATCGTTTTTGCGTTTGGCCTCTTTTTGTCTGAGATCGGGCTGAGGCGGCTCCGGCTTAAAGAGCTCTGCCTCCACATCGGCAAACACTTTTTCAAGCACGCTTTCAAACGGCCGTGTCTTCGGCAAGGCCGCGGCCGCCGTTTCAATCATCTGACGATACAGCGGCAGCAGCAGCGGTTGCACCGAAACTGTTCCCAAAGCCGATGCAATCAGTTCGCTGATTGTTTTGATGCCGGACAGACTTTTTTCGTGCTCCTGCTCCTGATTGAAAGAGGCATCGTTTTCGACGCCGAACAGCATGCCGCGTATTTTCTCGGTTTTCAAAAGATGTACTGCCGTCTGCGCCTCTGGCAAAGCGGCCTCTTCCGCGCTCAAGAAACCCAAAAGGGTTTCCTGCGCAAACTGCTCGCAGATAATCTCGGCCTTAATTCTGAATAAATCGCGGATAAAACGCTGCATGTCGTTTTGACGATCCTGATTACGCAAAGTTCCGAAATTGGTTTTCTGAGTCACCGCCGTTGCCGTTTCCGCCGCATTGGATGTTCCTCTCATAATATCGGAGACCCCCGTCACGTCAAAAATCGCCGCAATCACGTCCTGCCGCCGTTTGGAGAGCTGTTCCAAAGCGCCGACATACTGCTCTATAGGCATAAAATCTATAATGCCGCGCAGCCCGCCGCTGTCCTTAAGACGCTGAAAGTCATTGACCGACACCAGTGTCACGTCCTTATGCAGAATACCTGCCAGTTCCGGAAAAGCGTTGTCATAACAGCCGCTGACTTTCAAAGACTGCATAATCAGCCGCATCCGGTTGTTAATTCCGTCAAGTTCGTTAAGCATTTCCTTAATCATCATATAATCCGGAACCGGAATAATGCTGTCATTGGTCAGCGTAGCGAAAATCGGCTTCGGGCACGGGAAAAAACCGCTCAGATGCAGCGGATCATCCAAAACCTTCAAAAAATGAGACGGACACTCCTTTGAAATCCACAACACTCTTTTTGAGGTTTTATCCCACACCTCATAAACGCAGATTTCCCGGGAGCGATAGTCCTTTTCTCCTTCTTTGATAAGCGGCACGGCAGCCTCTTCTCCGAAAATCCCCACGGCATCCTGCTTGCTCATAAAAATTTTTTTGGCAATCCAGCTGACGTCTTCCCAAATGCCGACCTTCTCGCAATCGGCTAGAAAATATTCCGGACTCACATAAACGCTTTCAACTTGTTCAGAGGTCTTAATTTCCACCGGGCAACCGGCTCCGGCCGGATTCCGAAACTGCTCAAACCGGGGCTTGTATTGCTCCCAGACGATCCCCGTCCCGGAAATCAAAAAATCATTGCGGGCATACTTGATAACGCTGTCAAAATCAAACTGCCCCAAATCCCAGAGCAAAGCTTTTTCAAGTATCTTACAGGCCAGTCTTTCCGCCCTTCCGCCGGATTTGAAATTTCGCTCCACATAGGGTTTGGGCTGCTTAAAATACAAAAACGGCTTCAAAGTCTCCACCGTCGACCAAAAAATATTATATTTCCCCTGCCGCTGCCGGACGGATTTTGCATCCCGGTAATATTCTCTGGTGTCGCGCACCGTCTGATAATACGCCTCATAATGTTTTTCGGCGCCGGTAATTTTTTCTATCCAAACTTTAACTTCGTCGCACTCATTAATCGTCATTTTCAAAAACTCCCAAAATACTGGCCTCCCGGACAACGATCACCCCTTTGTCATAGCCGGGAAGCTCATCAAAAACATGAAACAGCACCCTGTCGCCGCAATGAACCGAACGCACCTTTTCGCCAACGCTTTCTACCACGCCTGTCGTGCGTTCCGCCTCATGGTTTTCCGGCAAAAAAATACCGCCGTCAGTGGCGGTTTTCTCAACATCAAGCCGAATAAACACCCGGTCTCCGACAGCCCTGCAATGTGTTTTATTTTTGTTCATAGATTTCCTCTCCTTAAAAAAAATCACCAGCCGAAACTCTTGTCTTCCGCTGCAAACATATCCTCCAGACAAACCCTGCCGTTACCATAGAGCCTGGGCTCGCCGTTGTCGTAAACCGGCTCGGCAAAGGTCAGCGCCAAAGCATCGCCTTTGTCAGGAGAGCGTCCCAGACGTTTTTTCAACTCGTCTTTTTCCTCCAGTTGCAAACGTCCTTTCCGGTCATATTTTTTATTGATGCCGGACAAATCTTCGGCCAGCTCCTCATCATTTGGAAGCTGCGGTTCCGGCGTATCTTCGAGCCACTCCCGGACGGCGTCCCACATTTCGGCGCGGCGGTTGAAGTAACGATTGTCGTTCAGCGCCTTTTCTCCAAAATAAACGCCGCGGATAATTTCACCGAACCCTCGTGCCTTGAGAATATCAAAAACGCCGGCTCCTTGTCCGCCGACATCCATAAAAATCCGCCGCGGATGATATTCTCTGATAAAAAAAGCGGCCTGATTGGCCACTTCCACATTATCAAGACCGGCAAAAACGGCCAGTCTGAAACACCACCGCCCCCGGCGAAAACAAAAAGACGTTTTGTCATCGCCGAAACGGGCTATATCCAAACCGATAACCAGCGGAGAAGTTGAGGCATCCATCTTCGGCACCATTGCCTTCCGCACGCTTTCGGAGCAAATCAGCTTCATGTTTCCCTGTCTGAGAGGTTCACCCAGCCAGATATGCTCATAATCGGCCGGACGGCGGCTGCGGCATTTCTCCGCCTGTATTTTCATCTCCAGCGGACAAAACGGATTGTCATAATAATTGACTTTTTTCAAAAAGGTCCGTTCATCCGGCGCTGCGGCAAGCATAACCCACAAAGGATCGTTTTCCAGCTCCCGATTCATTGAAATCCATATTTCAGAACCGTCTTTTCGAATAGTCGGTTCCAAAATTTCCCACGATTTTTTTGTAATGGTCTGCGCCTCTTCTATCCAGGCGATATCGACGCCTTCCAGCGATTTTATTTTCTGGACGTCCTGATCTCTCAGACCTTTAAAAATAAACCGGGTTCCGGTAATCCGGTTTTCAATCCGGCTTTCCAAAATCTTATAATCGTTCAAATCATAAAAAGATATTCTGTCACACAATAATTTATAAACGGAATCCTTGATACTGTCCTGAATCTCGCGCAAACAGGCAATCAGCATTTTATTTTGCCGCCCCAGAAACAACAAGCTGTCTGCAAAAGCATACGACTTGCCGCCGCCCCGCCCGCCGTAATAAAACTTAATTCGTTTTTTTTCCGTCATCAGAGGTTTAAATGCCTCGGCAATCAAAGCTTCTTTTGAAGCATAATCAGGCACCTTCCTTTTAGTATTTTCGATACCGGCTCGTTTTATCATGTCCTGCTTCCCGCTAAATTTCCTTCCTGTCAGCAATACCAAAATGCCGCGGAAATCTCCGCGGCACCGCCCGTTTTATAACAAAAAAGCCGGAATTATTCTCCCGGCTCGTTCAAGATTCACCTCTCGGCTATCATGACGTTTTTTATAAACCTTTTTTCCCCTTATGTCAAATCTGTGGATAAAAAAGATATTTTAAACGCATTATTCATCATGCTCTAAACAATTATGGGTTTGATAAACCAGATCATCAGCCCACTTCTTGCAGCATTTGCCGTTAACATCATCCCACCGATATGATTTCTCTATACAGTCCAAAAATATTTTATCGTCATCATAAACCTGGCATGTCCAGCCTTTCTCTTCTCCCGAAGGCTGAACACAACACCGGTTTACCTTATAATCCCACACCATGCCGTCATCAACACAAATACCCTTGGCAAATTCAATCGGATAAAACGTTTTTTCAAAAACGACATAAATTTCAAGCAGAGCCAGCAGTACCAAAAGACCGCCGATAAAATACAAAACCGCTTTCAACAAACGTTTCAATCCCTGACATAACGACAATAAAAACTTATGAAACATATCTCAGCCCCTCTCAATATTCAATTTCATCATATCAGGAGCTTAAAAAAAAACAACATTTCTTTCAATGCTCTATTTCAAGGATTTCTTCCAGACATTATTGCGCCAGTCAAAATTATCTAACATTTCCGCACAATCCCGCTGAGGATAACGCATTCCCAAAAATAAACCGTCAAAATTGTTCATCATATCTTTCTTGCTGTCGTCCCATATTTCCTCAAACTCCATTCCCCTCTTAGATTTTTTTAATAAATCGACAGCCTCTTTAGCCACTCCGCCGGCAAATCCCATGGCACTTCCCAACATGCCGTTCTGAGCCGCCTCGCACATTCCCTTCCGATGATAATAATTATCCATATTTTTTACACCACGAGCATCCATTTCCGCTTTGTTCTTATCCAGAATCTTATATGTGCTGTATGCGCTTGTCGGAACACGAATACCGGCATAAACCGGATTTGTCAGATAAAAGCCGTCAAACGTCCGGGACAAATTATCGGGATGAGCCAACCAATTCTGCAACCTTGCAGAAAACTTTT